>JBFINI010000468.1:0-2817 GCA_041611275.1 Burkholderiaceae bacterium | reverse complement strand
TTCGTGAACGGCTCCGGCGAGGTGTTGATCAGTGCGCGGCTGCCGGCCTTGGTGAAGTGGCTCGTGGCGGCCAGCGAACCGCCAAGCAGTGCGGCGATCGTTGCCCAGGTGGCCGAATCGCCGCCGAGCACGCCGGCGGCGAGCGCCGCGCCGGCGGGTATGCGGATCAGCGTGTGCACGCTGTCCCATAGCGAGTCGATGGCGGGAATCTTGTCGGCGAGGAATTCGGCCAGCATCATGAAACCGGTGGCGCCGAGCACCCATGGGTGCGCCAGCACCTGCAGGCCGGCCGGCAGCGGCACCCAGTGCAAATAACCGGCGAGCCCGACCGCGAACAGCACCGCATACAGGCGAATGCCGCTCGCAAAGCCGAGCACCGAGGCGATGGCGATTAACTGGGCGGTGTCGAGCGAGTCCATGGTCGGATGATGTGTGGGCGCGCGGCAGCGCTCACATTTCTTCGTCGTCGCCTTCGGCGGCAGCGATCTCGGCTTCGTAGTCGCTGACCCAGCGCGGCTTGCGCTTGTCGAGGAAGGCGCGCACGCCTTCACGGCCATCGTCGGAAGCGCGGATGGCGGCGATCCGCTCGGCGGTTTCGGCCACCAGCGCGTCATCGACGGACCGTGGCGCGATTTCGCGCACCAGGCGCTTGGCCTCGCGCGCCGCGCTCGCCGACGTCTGCATCAGCGCGGCAAGAATCTCGTTGACGGCCGCATCGAGGGCCTCAGGCGCGACCACGGCGTGCACGAAGCCGATGCGCAGGGCCTCGGCGGCGTCGAAGCGCTCGGCGGTGAGCGCATAGCGGCGTGCCGCCTGTTCGCCCATCGCGCGGATCACATAGGGACTGATGGTGGCTGGCACCAGGCCGAGCCGCGTTTCGCTCAGGCAGAAATTTGCTGTATTTGCCGCCACCGCGATATCGCAAGCGGCCACCAATCCCATGCCGCCGGCATAGGCGTCGCCGTGCACGCGGGCGATCACCGGTTTTGGCGTCAGGTAGAGCGTGCGCAGCATGGTGGCCAGCCGTTGCGCGTCGGCGCGGTTCTCCTCGAACGTATAACCGGCCATGCGCCGCATCCAGTCGAGATCGGCGCCGGCGCAGAACGCCGGCCCGCGCCCGGCCAGCACGATCGCCCGCACTTCGTCATCAGCACCGAGCTTGCTGAACGCCGAGGTCAGTTCGCCGATCAGCGACTCGTTGAAGGCGTTGCGCACTTTCTCGCGCGCCAGCCAGACGACGGCGATGTGCTGCGCGATGTGGATTTCCAGTCCGTCACTCATTGCAGAATCCTCGCCAATAAGGCGTGCATCTCGTACCGCCCTGCACGGGTATTGTCCGCGCCGGACAGCGGGAGAATCTCGCGACGCCATGCGAATTCATCGGGCCGACTCCAGTTGCAGCATATAAACGAGATCGAGCACCGGGCAAGGCTGGCCCATGGCGGTCAGTGCCGCGCTGATCTGACCGCGATGATGCGTGCCGTGGTTAAACACGTGCGCCAGCGTAGAGGCAAACGGCAGCGTCGCCTGCGCGCCGCGCATGGTCGTGTATTTGATGCGGCTGTCGAGGCGGGTTTCCGGCAGCGCTTCGAGCCAGCCGATCCAGCGGCCGGCGCCGTCGATGAGTTTTCTCGCCAGCGTGTCGCGGTCAGTCTCGACCGCGGCATCGAGCGCCAGCTGCGGTGAGATGCCTTCGGCGAAGCGCGGCCACCACAGCAGATGCTCGCCGACCAGCAGGTGGTTGAGCGTGCCGTGCACTGACTTGAAGAACAGCCCGCAGTCGCGCCGGTAGTCCTTCTCGCCGAGCTTGCCCACGTGCTCAGCGAGCAGTCGGCGCGTGGCCCAATCGTTGTAGCGGGCCAGTGTCAGCAAGTGCCGGCGGAGACTCATCGGCCGCCGTCCGCGGCGAAGCGCTTGGCCACTTCTTCGAGCATCACCTCGGTGGCGCCGCCGCCGATGGCCAGGATGCGCGCATCGCGCACCAGCCGCTCGATCGGCGATTCGCGCATGTAGCCCATGCCGCCATGGAACTGCTGGCAGTCGTACATCACCTCGTTGACCAGTTCGCCGGTGAGCGCCTTGAGCATCGACACCTCGCGCACGTTGTCATGGCCCTGATCGACCTGCCAGGCGCAGTGATACAGCAGCAGTCGCGCCGCGGCCACCTTGGCTGCCAGCATCGACATGCGCTGCCGAATCGTCTGCTGCTCCCATAGCGGCGCGCCGAAGGCCTGCCGTTCATTGACGTAGCGGAAGGTCAGCTCGAGCGCGGTGGCACAGTGGCCGATGGCCATCGACCCCAGCGCAATGCGCTCGGTCTGGAAGTTGCGCATGATCGCGTAGAAGCCGGCGTTCTCCTCGCCCAGCCGATGTGCCGCCGGCACCCGGCAGTTCTCGAACACCAGCTCGGCGGTATCCGAGGCCCGCCAGCCCTGCTTGTCCAGCGCGCGGCCGACGCGCAGGCCCGGTGTGCCGCGCTCCACGGCAAAGATCGACAGCCCGCGCGAGCCGCTGGCCTGCGGATCGGTGCGCGCGGCGACGAAGACGAGATCGGCATGGACGCCGTTGGTGATGTACATCTTGGTGCCGTCGAGCACGTAGTGATCGCCGTCACGCCTGGCGCGGGTGCGGATCGAGGCTACATCGGAGCCGGCGTCCGGCTCGGTCACGGCGATTGCGGTGATGCATTCGCCGGCGACGATCTGCGGCAGCCAGCGCGCCCTCTGCTCGTCGCTGCCGCCATGCACGAGATGCGGGCTTGCCATGTCGGTATGCACGAGCACGGTGACGACGAAGCCGCCCGAGGTCGACCGTGAC
>JBFINI010000467.1:0-2818 GCA_041611275.1 Burkholderiaceae bacterium | reverse complement strand
CGCGGCTGTACGGCACCTGGGTGACCCAGCCGCCCAGCGCCCTTTCGGCAGCGGCTTTCACCGCGGCAACGTCGAAGTCGCCTGTCGCGGCCAGCTCGACACGGCTGGCACCGAGCACCTTCTCGTGCAGCGCACGCAGGCGCTCCGGCGTCACGGCCTGAACGTCGGCCAGGCGCTCGTCGAAGCTGCGTGCATGGCGGATGTCGCCGCGCGGGTAAGGATTGCCATGCCGCGACAAGGCCACCTGCAGCAGCGCCTCGGGCTCCTTGCGCTGGGACTCGATGCTGGCGACCGCCTGGCGCTTCAGTTCGTCGAGCACCGCGGCATCGAACGCCGGCTGGCGCAGCAGTTGCCCAACCAGGTCGATCGCGGCCGGCAGATGCTCGCGGCGCGAGCGCAGATCGACCGACAGGGCCCCGGGCTCCCCGGCGCTGCTGCCGATGCGCAGTTCGGTGCGCAGCGCATCCAGCCGATCCTGCACCTGCTGCCGGCTCAAGCTCGCGGTGCCCTTGTCGAGCATCGCCTCCATCATTGCGGCCACCTCGGCCTGGCCTTGGAAGGTGGCCAGATCCCCGCCGCGCAGCGTGATCCTGGCGTTGACGGACTGGCCACGGGTCGACTTCGGCAACAGCGCAAACTGCACCCCCGCTGCCGCACCGGCCAGGCGCCCGCGCTGCGTGCGTGCGTCCAGGTTGGCCGGCGTGGCCTCGAACTTCTCGGCAGCCTTTTCAGCGGCTTGCGGCACGAAGCCCTTCATCTGCTGCGCCACGTCCACGTTGGCCGGCGCCGGCGGGCGCTGCGGCAGATCGGTCGGCAGGTAGGTGCCCAGCGTGCGATTGGCCGGCAGCAGGCGCTCGGCCGCGACGCGCTGCACGTCTTCGAGCTTGACCGCACGCACGCGGTCGCGCAGCAGGAAGTACAGGCGCCAATCACCCTGCGCCACGCTCTCGGACAGCGCCACGCCGACACGCTGCGGGTCGCTGTACTGCTGCTCCCAGGCATTCAGCCACTTGGTGCGAGCGCGCTCGACCTCGGCTGCGGTGATGGCCTCGCTGGCCACGGACTCGACCGTGCCGATCAGTGCCGCGCGTGCGGCCTCGGGGTCCTGCCCGGGCGCCAGTTCTGCGCCCATTGCGATGAATCCAGGGTCGTGGGTGGCCGGGGTCCAGGCCCAGGTCGCCGCGGCCAGCTTGGCTTCGGTCAGGCGTTTGTGCAGACGGCCCGACGGCGTGTCGCCCATCACCAGCGCCAGCACCTCGAGGGCCGCCTGGTCCGGATGAGCACCGGGCACGGTGTGGTAGGTCACCATCAACTGCGGCGTGCCGCCGACGCGGCGCAAGGTGACACTGCGTTCGCCATCCTGTACCGGCTCGAGCGTGTACAGCCGGGGCAAGACCCGCTGCGGTCTCCTGATCTTGCCGAAGTGCTGCTCGACCAGGGCCAGCACGCGCGGCGGGTCGAACTTGCCGGAGACGATCAACGTCGCGTTGTCCGGTTGGTAGTAGAGGCGGTAGAAGGCCTGCAGGCGGCCGATATCGACCCCCTCGACGTCGGCACGCGCACCGATCGTCGAGTTGCCGTAGTTGTGCCACTGGTACATCGTGGCCATCGTCTTCGCGAACAGGATCCGACCGGGGTCGTTCTCGCCCATCTCCATCTCGTTGCGCACCACTGTCATCTCGCTGTCGAGATCCTTGCGTGCGATGAAGCTGTTGGTCATCGAGTCGGCGAGCCAGTCGATGTACCAGGTCAGGTTGGCGTCGTTGGCCGAGAAGCTGGCGAAGTAGTTGGTGCGGTCGAGCCAGGTCGTGCCGTTGGCGCGCAGGCCGCGCTTGTTGAACTCGGCCCACACTGTCGGGTGCCGCGGCGAGCCCTTGAAGAGCAGGTGCTCGAGCAAGTGCGCCATGCCGGTCTCGCCGTAGTTCTCGTGACGGCTGCCGACGTGGTAGGTCAGATTCACCGTCGTCGTCGGCTTCGAGTCGTCGGGCACGAGCAGCACCTGCAGGCCGTTGGCGAGCCGGTACTCGGCGATGCCCTCGACCTCGGTGACCGGCTTCGCGGCCGCCAGCGCCAGCAGCGGCGCCGCCAGTACGGCAAACAGGAAGAATCGCAGCGTGCGGGTCGGGTTGGAATTCAGCATGAGGTCTCGAATGGGCACCGGGCGATGACGGCTTCGAGGTCGATCACGAAAGACCGTTCCCCGCGCCGCCGTCGCAGTATCGCCCAGTCGTGCGCCGACACGCGCCGGCGACGCGCGGCCGCACGGCCGCATGTGCAAGGGCCGGCCCCATTTCGGCCGATCGAATCAGCGTCTAACATGACGGACCATCGTTCCATCTGATGGAACCGCCACAACCCTGTCACCTGAGCGCCGCATGACCCGCAACAACACCGTCAAGGCCGATGCCAACGCACCGGGCGTCACCGAACTGCTGGCGCGCTTCGTCACCGACCACCCCAGTCGTGGCTGGAGCGATGCGGTCGATCGCGAGGCCCATCGCACCTTCGCCAACTGGGTCGGCTGCGCGATCGGCCCCTCGCAACACGAAACGATCCACGCCGCGCTCGGTGCGGTGCAGATGCTGCAACCTGCGCCGCAGGCATCCCTGCTGGGTCGCCGCGAGAAGGTCGACATCGCCAGCGCGGCGCTGCTCAACGGGATCGCGTCGCACACCTTCGATTTCGACGACACCCACCTGAAGACCATCATCCACCCGGCCGGTCCGGTGGCGCCGGCGGCACTGGCACTGGCCGAGCACCTGGGCAGCGATGGGCGCAAGATGCTCGATGCGATCGTGCTCGGCATCGAAGTCGCCTG
>JBFINI010000466.1:0-2821 GCA_041611275.1 Burkholderiaceae bacterium | reverse complement strand
GGCCCTGGCAGGTCGGGCACGGTTCGCACAGGACGTGGGCCAGCGATTCGCGCGTGCGCTTGCGCGTCATCTCCACCAGGCCGAGCTGGGTGAAGTCGTTCACCGTGATGCGGGTGCGGTCGCGCGATAGCGCCTTCTTGAACTCGACTAGCACCGCTTCGCGATGCTCGATGCTGCCCATGTCGATGAAGTCGACGACGATGATGCCGCCGAGATTGCGCAGTCGCAGCTGGCGGGCGATCGCCTGCGCCGCTTCGAGATTGGTCTTGAACACCGTGTCGTCGAAATTGCGCGTGCCGACGAAGCCGCCGGTATTCACATCGATCGTCGTCATCGCCTCCGTCTGGTCGATGATCAGGTAGCCGCCGCTCTTCAGCTCAACGCGGCGGGCCAGCGCGCGTTCGATTTCCTCGTCGATCTGGTACAGATCGAACAGCGGCCGTTCGCCGGCATAGTGGGCCAGCTTGTCGACGACCTTGGGTACGTACTGCTGGCCGAACGCCTGTAGCGCGACGAAGTTCTCGCGCGAGTCGACCTGGATCGAGGTGGTTTCATCTTTGGCGACGTCGCGCAGCACGCGCTGCGCCAGCGACAGGTCCTCGTACAGCAGGGACGGTGCCGGCACGTTGCGCGCCGCCTCGCGGATCTGCGACCAGCGCAGACGCAGGTAGGCGATGTCGGCGATCAGTTCCTCGTCACTGGCGTCCTCGGCACTGGTGCGCACGATATAGCCGCCGGTCTCGTCGGCGGGCACGAGGCGGGTCAGCGTTTCGCGCAGGTGCGCGCGCTCGATCTCGTCTTCGATCCGCTGCGAAACGCCGATATGCGGCTCCTGCGGCAAATAGACCAGCATGCGCCCGGCCAGACTGACCTGTGTGGACAGCCGCGCGCCCTTGGTGCCGATCGGATCCTTGACCACCTGCACCAGCAGCGAATCGCCCTCGCGGATCAGCCGCTCGATCGCCGGCGGCCGCTCGCCGTTGTGCTGCCGGTGTTCGAGGATGTCGGCCACATGGAGGAACGCGGCGCGCTCCAGACCGATGTCGACAAATGCCGACTGCATGCCCGGCAGTACGCGCGCCACCTTGCCAAGGTAGATGTTGCTGACGATGCCGCGCGAGGCCGAGCGCTCGATATGCAGTTCCTGCACGACGCCGGCCAGCATGACGGCGACCCGCGTTTCTTGCGGCGTGATGTTGATGAGGATGTCGTCCATGGCGGTTCGGGAAGATTCGGCGCGGGCAGCGCCATGGGGTTCGGTGCCGCGCGGCATCAGGGCAGATCGGCGACGCCGGCCCGGCGAAGCAACTGCGCGGTTTCGAACAGCGGCAGGCCCATCACGCCCGAATAGCTGCCTTCAAGATGCTCGATGAAAGTGGCGGCCAGCCCCTGGATCGCGTAGCCGCCGGCCTTGTCGAACGGTTCGCCGCTGGCGCAATACCGTTCAATCTGCTCCTCGGTCAAGGCCGCGAAGCGCACCTGCGAGACCGACTCGGCCGTCAGGATTTGCGCGCGGCTGACCGGGCCGCTGGCCAGCGCCACATAGGTGCGCACTTCGTGCGAGCGCCCGGATAGCCGCCGCAGGAACGCGGCGGCCTCGGCGCGGTCGGCCGGTTTGCCGAGCAGTTCGCCGTCGACGACCACCACCGTGTCAGCAGCCAGCACCGGATGCAGCAGCATGTGCCGCAGGCCGACGACATCGATGCCCAGACGCGCCTTGGCGTTGGCCACGCGCTCGACGAAGGCCGACGGCGATTCATCGGCGTGAGGCGACTCGTCGATGTCCGGGCCGCGCGGCGTCGACAGGCGCAGCAGCAGCGGCTCGAAACGCACGCCAATCTGCCTGAGCAGGTCACGCCGTCGGGAGCTGCGTGAAGCGAGATAAAGGTCGGTCATCTCACGACTCCTTCAGGCGCGATGGTAGGGATGCCCGGCGAGAATGGCCCAGGCGCGATAAAGCTGTTCGACGAGCAGCACGCGGGCCAGCGCGTGCGGCAGCGTCAGGCTGGAAAGCCGCAGGATGAGCTGCGCACTGCGCTTGAACTCGTCGGTCAGGCCGTCGGGACCGCCGATGACGAACGCCGGCGAGGCGCCTTCGTGGCGCCAGCGGTCGAGCTGCCCGGCAAAGGCGGTGCTGGTCATGTCGCGTCCCCGTTCGTCCAGCGCGATCGTGACACAACCGCCAGGCAATGCGGCGCGCAGCCGCTCGCTTTCAGCGGCGCGGACCCGTTCGGCCGTCCGGTCGGCGCGCGCTTCGGCTTTCAGTTCGCGCAGGTTGACCGAAAAATCCGGCGGAAACCGCTTGAGGAATTCAGCAGTTGCCTCGTCGGCCCAGCGCGGCTGGCGCTGGCCGATGGCGACGATCGCGATCTTCATCCGCCCGGCCTGCGGTGCGTAGGCCCGTGCCGACGCGCCGAAAACTATGCTGCCGCGCGCCCGCGAACGGGCGCCGTCAGCTTCATGCGCACGGGCTTGCCGCCCCAGATCTCCTCGAGCGCGTAGTAGTCGCGCACGGCCGGCTGCATGATGTGCACGACCGCGTCGCCGAGATCAACGAGCACCCATTCGCCGACTTCGGTGCCCTCGACACTGATCACCTCGCCGCCGGCGTCCTTGACCTTCTCGACCACGCTCGAGGCCAATGCGCGCGTCTGCCGGTTCGAGGTGCCGCTGGCGACGATCACGCGATCGAACAGTTCGGTCAGCATGGTGGTGTTGAAGACTCTGATGTCCTGCGCCTTGACGTCCTCCAGGGCGTCGACAACCAGGCGCTGCAGTCTGCGTATGTCCATCCGTCCTACGTGTTCGCCCGCGGTCGCCG
>JBFINI010000465.1:0-2822 GCA_041611275.1 Burkholderiaceae bacterium | reverse complement strand
GACATAGGCGTGCAACTGCGCTTCGTTTACCGGATCGTTCATTTCACCCGCCGCAGGCCATGCTGGTCCTGCCCGCCTTCTTCAAGCAGCTGCCGCAGACGCTCACGCCCACGCGACAGTCGCGACATCACGGTGCCAATCGGCACGCCCAGTACTTCAGCGGCCTCCGCATAAGAAAACTGTTCGAGCCCGACCAGCAGCACCACCTGACACTGTTCGTCCGGCAGCCGCTGCAGGGCCCGGCGCAGTTCGACCAGCGCGACGGCAGATTCTGCGCTGGCGCGCTCATCGGCACGCTCCATCCCTGAGTCGGCCAGGGTCTCGACTGACTCCGTCGGGCGCCACCGCCGCGCGCCGTTGACGAACACGCTGTGCATGACAGAGAACAGCCAGGCGCGCAGATTTGTTCCCGGCTGCCACTGTTCGCGCTTGATCCACGCCCGTTCGAGGGTGTCCTGGGTCAGATCGTCAGCGGCCTCGCGACTTCCCGCCAGCGCGCGCGCAAAGCGGCGCAGGCGCGGGATCAGCGCTTCGAGCTCGGGAACACTAAACGCGGCCATCGCCGACAGACATTAGCGCATCGCCAGCGGCATCGCGCACGACGATCGACCCGCGCTTCAGCGAGGCAAACGAGTGCGCCGATCATCGGGAGTAAACAGCCTGGCGAGCCGGTTTGTTCCGCTCGGCGATCAGATCTCCTGCGGATCGACTTCGATCTGCCAGCGCACGCGCGCACCGGGGGCGTGGTCGGCCTCGCGCAGACGCGCCAGCCAGGCGCGGAGAAACGCCTGCAGCAGGCTGCGCCGCGGCGCTTCGATCAGCATCTGCGCGCGTGAGACGTTGGCCAGACGCGCCAGCGGCATCGGCACCGGGTCGTACAGGTTGACCTGCGTGGCGCCCGCGCCGCCCAGTGCGCGCGCCTGCGCCAGGAAGGCGATCGCGGCGTCTAGCGTTTTCGCCTGCGCCGTCAGCAGCGCCTGTGGCATGAACGGCGGCATGCCGGCAGCCTCGCGTTCGGCCAGCTGGCTGTGCGCGAAGCCTTCGTAATCAAAGCGGCGCAGCGCGCCGAACAGCGGGTGCTCGGGAAATTTCGTCTGCACCAGCACCCGGCTCGCCAGTCCACTGCGGCCGGCACGGCCGGCGACCTGCAGGATGGTCGAAAACAGCCGCTCCGGCGCGCGAAAGTCATGCGAAACGAGCTGCGCATCGGCATTGATGACTCCGACCAGCGACACGCGCTGAAAGTCGTGGCCCTTGGCGATCATCTGCGTGCCGACGAGCACGTCGGTATCGCCGGCATGAACGGCAGCCAGCGCCGCGCCGGCAGCGCCCCGGCGGCGCGTGGTGTCGCGGTCGATTCTCAGCAGGCGCGCCTGCGGCAGCGCCGCGGCCAGCGTTTCTTCGAGGCGCTGCGTGCCGTGGCCGACCGCTTGCAGGTTCTGGTTACCGCAGGTCGGACACGATTGCGGCACGCGGATGCGCCAGCCGCAGTGATGACAATGCAGCGCACTGTCGGTCTTGTGAAACGCGGCGAACGTCGCGCAATGCGGACAGGCGGAAAGCCAGCCACAGGCATCGCAAGAGACCACCGGCGCATAGCCGCGGCGATTGATGAAGACCAGCGTCTGTTCGCCGCGCGCGACGGTCTGTTCGATCGCCTCACGCAGCGGGGCGGCCAGGCCGTTGACCGGCTTGTGCTGGCGCAGGTCGATCAGCTCGACCTGGGCCTGCGCTGCCTCGGTCGCGCGCCGCGGCAGCCGCAGCAGCCGATAGCGCCCGGCCGACGCCTGTGACCAGCTCTCCAGCGACGGTGTGGCGGAACCGAGGACCACCGGCGCATCGAGCATCTGCGCTCGCTTTACTGCAAGGTCGCGCGCTGAATAGCGGACGCCGTCGCCGGCCTTGTACGACGGATCGTGCTCCTCATCGACGATCAGCAGGCGCAGGTGCGGCAGGGACGCAAACACCGCCAGCCGCGTGCCGAGCACGATGCGGGCGCGGCCTTCGTGCGCCGCCAGCCAGGCAGCGGAGCGCTCGGCATCGGCGAGCCCGCTATGCAGGGTGACGATCGACGCGCGGGGGAAACGAACCTGCAGCCGCGACAGCAGCTGCGGGGTGAGGCCAATCTCCGGCACCAGCACCAGCGCCTGCGCCAGCGGTTCACGCTCGAGCAGCCTTTCGATCAGCGTGAGGTAGACCTCCGTCTTGCCGCTGCCGGTGACGCCGTGCAGGAGATGCGTCGCAAATCCCCCGGTACCGGAGACGGTATCGGCGGCGCTGCGCTGTTCGTCGTTCAGCGTCCTGAGCGCGGCTTCGTTTGGAGTCGAGGCGTCTTCGATTGCCGAGCGGCGATGCCGCAGCAGTGATGCAGCCCAGCGCGGCCCCGGCGCCGCGCGCAGCATCGGCGGCAATGCGGCAACCGCGACCTGACCCCAGGCATGTTGGTAGTAGTCGGCCGCAAAAAGCGTGAACTCGCGCCAGGGTGTATCGAGCGGCGTGATTTCATGCAGCCATCGCTTCACCGGCCGCAGCTTCTCAGCAGTCAACGTGGTCGATTCGCTGAGTCCCACGCACAGCCCAATGACTTCCCGTCGCCCGACCGGCACGACGCAGCAGGTGCCAGGCTGAGCGTGCTCAGTGTTCGAGTCGACGCGGTAGGTCAGGGGCTGCCTGAGCGGCAGATCGACAACGATTTCCCCGTACCGAGCACGACCGCTAAGCATCGGATCTTGACGGAGTTCTAAGCAACGCCAGCCAAACGCATGATTTGTTTGACTTTGATGCCCTTCGCTGTAACTGTGGACAACAATGTGAACAACTTG
>JBFINI010000464.1:0-2841 GCA_041611275.1 Burkholderiaceae bacterium | reverse complement strand
GATCTTGTTCGACTGGTTGGCGGCGACCAGGAAGTAGCGCTTGGTGGAGTCCCACCCGCCGTCGTGCAGGAACTGCGCCGCCGCGATCTCGGTGATGTTGAGGTTGTTGAGGTCGCGGTAGTCGACCAGCAGGACCTTGCCGGTTTCCTTGACGTTGACGACGAACTCGGGCTTGAAGTGCGAGGCGACGATCGCCGCCACGCGCGGCTCGGGGTGGTACTCCTGGGTGTCGACCGTCATGCCGCGGGTCGAGACGATCTTCAGCGGCTCGAGCGTGTCGCCCTTCATGATCACGAACTGCGGCGGCCAGTAGGCGCCGGCGACCGCCAGCTTGTCCTCGTAGCCCTTGGCCTTCGAGGTGTCGACCGAACGCGCCTCCAGGCCGATGCGCAGTTCGGCCACGTTGTCCGGCTTCTCCATCCACAGGTCGATCATGTTGATCTTGGCGTCGCGGCCGATCACGAACACATAACGCCCCGAGGCAGACACGCGCGAGATGTGCACCGCGTAGCCGGTCTTGACGATGTTGATGATCTTCTTGGTGTCGCCATCGATCAGCGCCACCTCGCCGGTGTCGCGCAGCGTGGTCGAGAAGATGTTCTCGATGTTGTACTTGTTCATCTTCTTCGTCGGCCGCTTCTCGGGCGGCACGATGACCTTCCATGACTTCTTCATGTCGGCCATGCCCCACTCCGGCGGCGTCGGCGGCGTCTGCTGGATGTAGCGCGCCATCACGTCGACGTCGGCATCGGTCAGGTCACCCGAAGTACCCCAGTTCGGCATGCCGGCCGGCGTGCCGTACTTGATGAACACCTTCAGGATCTCGGTGCCGCGGCCGAGCGTGATGTCGGGCGTCAGCGGCTTGCCGGTCGCACCCTTGCGCAGCACGCCATGGCAGCCGGCGCAGCGCTCGAAGTAGATCTGCCGCCCCTTGTCGAACTCCGCCTTGGTCATCTGCGGCGCCTTCGGATTCACGTCCTGGTGCATGTCGACGCCGGCCAGCGGCGAGGCCCCGGCCTGGTAGCGTGACTCGGCCTCAGTGGCCGGGTGCTTGCCGTCCTTCTTTTGCTGCGCCCAGGTGCCGCCGGCGACCAGCAAACAGGCCGCCACGGTAAGGACGAGATTTCGCTGTTTCATGTTTTCTCCTCGTGAGGATTGCCGACCTGCAGCGCCGCCGCGGCGGCGCTTTCGTTTTTCGAATGGCAGGACGCTATTCGGCGCTTGCCGCGAATTCCATGCTTTGCATCAATTCCGCGGCGATGCGTTCGGCTGGGTTCAAAGCCTGGCACGCAGCAGCACGCTGAAGTTGCGGCCGGGCTGCGTGTAGCGGTCGACCGTGGCGCCCGGATTGGTCAGGCTGCGCACATCCGACCACAGCCAGTACTTGCGATCGAACAGGTTGAACACGCCCGCCGACAGCCGCAGCTGCGGACCCAATTGCCAGCTTGCGGTCAGGTCGACCACCGTGTACGCGGGCGTGGCGAACAAGGTCCCGGCGCTTTCGTCGATGCGCTTCTTTCTCATAACGTGGGTCAGGTTCAGCTGGGCGCCGAAATCGGCCGCGTCGTAGCCGCCGCCGATGACCCAGCGCGGCGGGTCGATCGAGTTCAGCGGCCGGTCGCGACCGGTATCCGTGCCGAAGGCGTACGCGGCTGAACCCCGGATCGACCACGGTCCGCCGAGACGATAGCGCGCCGTGGCTTCGATCCCGTGGACGCGCGCGCGCGAGACGTTCTGCGACTGGAAGGTGCCGGTGGCGCCCGGCACGCAGCGTGGGTCGGTCGGGCACGGCAGCGCCGCGCGCGAGACGATCAGGTCGCGGTAGTACGTGATGAACGCAGCCGCCGAATATTCGAAGCGCGGATGGCGGCCGCGCACACCGATCTCGAAACCGCGGCTGGTCTCCGAGTTCAGCTCGGGATTGGGGATCACCGCATAGCCGGCCGGCAGGCTGGACAGCCCCAGGTTCACATCGGTGGCCGGCGGGGCGCGAAAACCAGCGGCCCACTGCGCCGTGACAATCGTCGAAGGCAGCACGCGGTACAGCACGCCCAGCCGCGGCGAGAATGCCTCGTCGGACTTGTCGACGATCGGGCGGCCGGGATTGGCGGTGGCGAACACCGCATCGGCCGTCGAGTTCAACCGCACGCGGTCGAAGCGCAGCGCCGGCGTCAGTAGCAGACGCGGGTACGGAGCGAACTCGTTCTGCACGAAGGCGCCGATGCGGTCGCTCTTGGACAGCGGAAAATCGCGCGTCGGCATCGCCTCGCCGCCGACGACGTTGCTCACGGCGCCGGTGTCGAGATTGGTCTGCAACCCGTCGCGGCTTTCCTCGTAGCGAATGCGCGCCAGTTCGAGCCCGAACAGCCAGTGGCCAAAGCCATCGGCCTCGCCCAGCCAGGTCATCCCCGTTTCTTTCTGCTCGAAACGGAAGCGGACATCGCGCTCGCAGCGCACAGTGCCGGGCGCGCTCAGGCACACCGCTGTCGTGTTGGCCCGCACCTCATCGGTGTCGTTCAGCGTCAAGGCGCGTTGCACATAGACCTGCGCGCGCAACCTCGATAGGCCGGCGATGCTCGGTACCTCGGCATCGACGCTGGCGCGGCTGCGCTCGATGGAATCATCGCCACGCAGGCTGACCGTGCGAACCGATTGCGGATTCAGCGACAGCACATCGGTCTGAACGTCCTGTTCGTGATGTTCCAGCGTCAGGCGCCAGCGCCCGGCGGCGCCGCCCTGCCACAGCAGCTTGCCGAGCAGCGACAGGCTCGAGGCCTGCTGCGGATCGGCCGACGTTCGCGCCCTGCCCACGACCTCGTTCGTTCCCTGATTGGCGACCTC
>JBFINI010000463.1:0-2842 GCA_041611275.1 Burkholderiaceae bacterium | reverse complement strand
GCAGTCCCGGAAAACCGAACTCGGGCCGCGGCGTCGACAGATCGTTGCCACGGCGGCGCGAGAAGTCGAGAAACGCCTCTGACATCACTGCACAGACGGTGTGCGACCCGAGGTCCTGCGGCCCCGTATGGCAGTAGCCGTCGCGATAGAAGCCGGTGCGCGGCGACGTGCAGCAGCAGGCCAGCGGTGTGCCGAATACGTTGCGCGCCGACGAAGGAAAGGCCGGATCGCGCATCGTTTCACCTGCCCGAGCGGGAGTGCGTCGTCGCCTCGACCCAGGCGGCAAGCTGGTCGAGCACATCGGCGGTGGCCGCGGCAAAGGCCTTGGCCGCCGCGGCGGCGGTGGCCTCCGCGACCTCGGGCGCGGCGCTGAAGCGGGCCGCAGCAACTTGCCCACGCTCGCCGGCCCGCCGGTCGATCAGATTGGCCCGCAGGACCAGGTGCGCGCGCCCCGGGGTACTGCTCACGTCATGGAACATCTGCTCGACGGCCAGCGTGAGCAGCCAGTCCGCCGGCAACGGCTGGCCTAGCTGCGTCACCGAGGAGAACGCGCCGCGCGACTCGAGCCGCTGCTGCGCCAGCTGCACGAGCCGCCGCGTCGGCCGTTCGGTCCAGGCAGCCAGTTGATACAAGCCGCGCTCGCCGGCGCGACGCGAATAAACGATCGCCGTGGAGTCGGTCAGCGGATCGGTGCCGACACCATGCACGGCGAGCGCGCCCTTCGCGCCGGCCGACGAGCTGCCCACGGCAGGGCGGGCATCGTCGAGCACGAAATAGGTGATGCCCGGCGTGTCGCTGGCGCCGATCCCGACGCTGACGCATCCGGCGAGCAGCGCGCTGCCGACGAACGTCGCCAGGAAACCGACCCAACGCCTCATGGCAGCTTCTCGCCGGGTCCCAGGCGCGCGCGTTCGGGGCCGAGCAACGCCGCGCGCGGATCGTTCAGCCGGTCGAGCGATCGGTTGATTGCTTGCAGGCTGCTGCGCAGTTCGTCCACGGCGACCGTCAACTGATCATCGAGATGCGCGGCGCTGCGGTCGATGCGCCGAACCGCGGTGGCGGCCTGCGCCTGCATCCCGGTCAGCGTCTGCGACACCTGCTCCACCGCACGCTGCGTCTGCGCTGCGACACTGCGCAAATCTCCGATCAATGCGCGCGTATCGCCGACTGTGGCCGTTGCGCCCTGGCCGATCTGTTCCGTAGTCTTGCTGATCTGGGTCGCCGTGCGGCGGAACTCGCGCGCCGCGCCGCCGATTTCGGCCAGCGCGCTTTCGAGGCCGCCGAGCCGGCGATTCAAATTGCGCGTCAGGTCGCGCAGATTGACGAGCGTTTCGTTGAATGCCGTCCGGTTCTCGGTGGTGAACATCCGGTTGACGTTATTGAGCACGTCACCGGCCATCTCGCCGAGTTCATTGACCCGGCCGGTGATCTCGGCGAGGTCCGAGCGACCCTCGGGGATCACCGGATAGCGTTCGCCTTCCGATACGCGCGTCAGCGGTGGCCCGGCGGGTTCCGAGGTGACCAGCCTGATCTGGGCGATGCCGGTGACGAAATTGCGCGTGATGACCGCTACTGTGTTCTCGCGCACCGGGGCCTGGCGGTCGACACGCACATCGACTCGCGCGCGGTTGACCCGGCCGGGCGTCAACTGATATCCGAGTACGCGGCCGATGACGATGCCACGCATGTTGACGTCGGCGCCGACGGCCAGCCCGTCGAGCGCCTGCTCCTCGAAGTGAATCGTGTAGCGGGCGAAATCGCGTTCGGCGCCGGTGCGTTTGAGCCAGATTACGGAGGTGACGAGCGCAGCGACCAGCGCCAGCACCGCCAGGCCCACGTAGGTGTACTTTGCTTCAGCTTCCATCGTGCGAATCGGCCTCTCCGCCGAGCATTGTACGGATCGCGAAGTACGACTGGACCCACGGATGATCAAGGCGCGCCACTTCAGCCACGGCGCCGTCGGCAAGCACGCGGCCATCGGCCAGCACGATGACGCGGTCGACCACGGTGAGCAGCGTATCGAGGTCGTGGGTGACCAGGAACACCGTGATGCCGAGATCGTCGACCAGCGAACGCACCAGCGCATCGAACGCACGTGCAGTAGTCGGATCGAGGCCCGAGGTGGGTTCGTCAAGAAACAAGATCTCTGGTTCGAGCGCCAGGGCGCGCGCCAGCGCGGCCCGCTTGCGCATACCGCCGGAAAGCTCGCTCGGCATCTTGTTGGCTGCATCGGGCGGCAACCCGGCCTGCGCCAGACGCAACCGCACCAGTTCGTCGCGCAGGGCTGGGCGGATGTCCGAATGCTCGGCCAATGGCACCGCAACGTTCTGGGCCACGGTCAGCGATGAAAACAGCGCGCCGTCCTGAAAGGTCATGCCGAAGCGGCGGCGCGTCGCGGCAACGTCATCCGGCGGCGAACGCCACATGTCGGTGCCGAGCACGCGCACCGTGCCCTCGGTCGGACGATGCAGGCCAATGATCTCGCGCAGCAGCACCGATTTGCCGGTGCCGGACCCGCCGATGAGCGCGGCCAGTGTTCGCGGCGTCACCGTGAACGACACGCCGTCGTGCACGGCATTGGCGCCGAAGCGGGTCACAACGCGGTCGACTTCGACGACCGCTGCATTTGGCATCGCGCTCATGCGATGGGACGAAAGGCCGCACTCGAAATCTTCATCAGATGCCGAGTTCCTGGAACAGCACCGCGAAGGCGGCATCGAGCAGGATGACCGAGACGATGCTCTGCACGACGGTCGAGGTCGTCGCCAGCCCGACCGCGCGGGTGTCGCGGCCGACGGTCATGCCCATGCGGCAGCCGACGACCGCGATGGCCAGCGCGAAT
>JBFINI010000462.1:0-2843 GCA_041611275.1 Burkholderiaceae bacterium | reverse complement strand
CGGCGGGCTGTTCATGGTCGGTGACCCGGTCGAGATCCTCGTCAATCCCACCGCCGACCAGATCGAAAAGGAGCGGGCCACTAAGGCGCTTGGTCTGGACAAGCCGATCCACGAGCAATATTGGGTCTTCCTCAGTGGCGCGTTCACCGGCGACCTTGGCAAGTCGTTCGTCTACGCGCGGCCGGCGTTGCAGGTGATCTTCGAGCGCATGCCGGCCACGCTCGAGCTCGCCGCGCTGGCGATGCTGATCTCGGTGTGTATCGGCATTCCACTGGGCATGATCGCCGGCTTGCGGCCGCATTCGTTCCTCGCCAAGACGATCATGGCCGGTTCGATCCTCGGCTTTTCGCTGCCAACTTTCTGGGTCGGGCTGCTGCTGATCCTGGTGTTCGCGGTGCAGCTTGGCTGGCTGCCGTCGACCGGCCGCGGCCCCACCACCGAGGTCTTCGGCCTGCAGATCTCGATCCTCAACTGGGACGGGCTCAAGTACGCGCTGCTGCCGGCAATCAACCTGGCGCTGTTCAAGTTATCGCTGATCATTCGCCTGACGCGCGCCCAGGTGCGCGAACAATCGCTGCTCGACTACATCAAGTTCGCTCGTGCCAAGGGCCTGTCGAAGACCCGCGTGATTGGCGTGCACCTGTTCAAGAACATCCTGATCCCGCTGGTTACGGTGATCGGCCTTGAACTCGGTTCGGTGATTGCCTTCGCAGTGGTCACCGAGACGATCTTCGCCTGGCCCGGCATGGGCAAGCTGGTGATCGACTCGATCTTCCAACTCGACCGGCCGGTCGTGGTCGCCTACCTGATGGTGGTGGTGTTCATGTTCATCATGATCAACCTGGTGGTCGACATTCTTTACTCTGTGCTCGATCCGCGCGTGCGCCTGGCCGACGTGAAAGCCTGAGGCAACGATGACTACCGCTGCTGAGCCGGGCGACGGCACGAACGCTCGCGTCGAAACGCCGCTGGCCCGCTTCTGGTCGCAGTTCGCCGAAAGCAAGCTGGCGCTGATCGGCCTGGCGCTGTTGTTGACGATCGTCGGCACCGCGCTGCTGTCGCCGTTGATCGCGCCGCAGAATCCCTACGACCTGGCCGCACTCGACCTGATGGACGCGCGCCAGCCGCCGGGAAGCAAGGCGTTCGGCAGCGAAATGACCTACGCGCTCGGCACCGACGGCCAGGGCCGTGACATGGTCTCGGCGATCATGTACGGCCTGCGCGTGTCGCTCTACGTCGGCGTGGCCAGCGGCGCCATCGCCCTGACTTTGGGCGCGTTCCTCGGCGTGCTGGCCGCTTATGTCGGCGGCCGCTTCGAGCAGGTGCTGATGCGCATCGTCGACATCCAGCTCGGCTTCCCGGCGATTTTGGTGGCGCTGATCCTGCTCGCCGTGCTCGGCAAGGGGGTCGACAAAATCATCATCGCGCTGGTCACCGTGCAGTGGGCCTATTACGCGCGCACGGCGCGCTCGGCGGCGCTGGTGGAGCGCGGCAAGGAATACATCGAGGCGGCGCGCGGGCTTGGGCTGTCGGCCGGCCGCATCGTGCTGCGCCACCTGCTGCCGAACGCGCTGCCGCCGCTGATCGTGGTCGGCACCGTGCAGGTGGCGCACGCGATCGCGCTGGAGGCGACGCTCTCTTTTCTCGGCCTTGGCCTGCCGCCGACCGAGCCGTCACTGGGCCTGCTGATCGCCAACGGCTACGAGTTCCTGCTGTCGGGCAAGTACTGGATCAGCGTCTATCCCGGCGTGGCGCTGCTGGTCACCATCCTGTCGATCAACCTGGTCGGCGACCAGCTGCGCGACGTGCTCAACCCGCGGCTGGCGAAGTGACGGCGCTGTCCAAGAGCAAGAGCCGCAGGCCCGCGGCGATGGGCAACAGCGCCGTCATCCCGGTTTTGCGCAGCGAAGACCGGGATCCAGTGTCGTTCTGCAAATTGGGCCCCGGCCCGCGCCGGGTCGACGGCAGGCTCGCCGCTGGCAAAGACACTGGATTGCCGCCGGCGCGGGAACGACGCGGTGGGGGCGACGCGGCATGAGCCTGCTCCAGGTCACCGACCTCGTCACCGAGTTCGCGTTGCGCGACGGCGTGCTGCGCGCGGTGCAGGGCGTGTCGTTCGAACTGGACCGCGGCGAGATCCTCGGGCTGGTCGGCGAATCGGGCTCGGGGAAATCGGTCACCGGCTTTTCGATCATGGGACTGATCGATCCGCCGGGGCGCATCGCCGGCGGCAGCGTCCGCTTCGACGGCCAGGAACTGGTCGGCGCGAGCGAACAGCGGCTGCGCGCGCTGCGCGGCAAGCGCATTGCGATGATCTTCCAGGACCCGATGATGACGCTCAACCCGGTGCTGTCGGTCGAGACGCAGATGGTCGAGACGGTGCTGGCGCACGAAAAGGTCGCGCGGGCCGCGGCGCGGGCGCGGGCCATCGATGCGCTCGGCCGCGTTGGCATCGCTTCGCCCGAGGAGCGGCTGGCGCAGTACCCGCACCAGTTCTCCGGCGGCATGCGGCAGCGGGTGGCGATCGCCATCGCGCTGCTGCACAGCCCGAGTCTGATCATCGCCGACGAGCCGACCACCGCGCTCGACGTGACCGTACAGGGGCAGATCCTCTATGAAATGCAGAAGCTGGTGCGCGAACTCGGCAGCGCGCTGATCTGGATCACGCATGACCTGGCGGTGATCGCCGGGCTGGCCGACCGCGTCGCGGTGATGTACGCCGGCCGCATCGTCGAGGAAGGCGAGGTCGCTGAGGTGCTCGATGCGCCGGCGCATCCGTATTCGCGTGGACTGCTCGACTCGGTGCCGGCCAACAACACCGGCGCGCGGCGCCTGAACCAGAT
>JBFINI010000461.1:0-2850 GCA_041611275.1 Burkholderiaceae bacterium | reverse complement strand
CTCGGGGGTGATTACGAGCGTATGCATGTCATACAAAAGCCTGCAAGGCTTTAGCGCGCCTGGCCTAGGGCGCGCGGGGCCGGTGTGAATCGACGCAAAGACATGAAACCGGAAACACCGGGCGCACTGCGCATCCTGCTGCAGGATCAGCCGCTCGCCGCGCTCGGCACGTTGCACCGCGGCGAGCCCTATGTGTCGATGGTGCCGTTCGCGCTCGATGCGACGGTGCCGCGCCTGCTGATTCACGTCAGCGCGCTGGCGGCGCACACTCGCGACATGCGCGAGCATCCGCGCGTCAGCCTGCTTGTCATTGCGCCCGCGGACGATGAGCTGCCGCAGGCGCGGGCGCGGGTAACGATCCAGGGCGAGGCGCTGCCAATGGCAACCGATTCGGCAGACCACATCCGCGCGAAAGCCGTCTATCTGGCGCGCTTTCCGCAGGCCGCTGACATCTTTGCGCTGCCTGATTTTTCGCTTTTTGCGATCACGCCGGCATCGGCGCGGTGGATTGGCGGCTTCGCGCAGGCGGTCAGCCTTGGCGCCGAATCTCTCGTTCAGGCGCTGCGCGAAGGCTGACGGCCGCACGGTTGTGCCGTCGGCGAGGCCGCAGGATCCGGCATCATTCGATCTGATTCGCCGCTTCGTCGCAGCACATCGGCCGCCGCCGCGAAGCGGCCATAGATCGTTGCTCCAATGCCCGCCGTCCATTTACCGCCCGAACCGCTGCCTTGCGCAAGCAAGCCGCGCGCCCCTCACCGATGAGCCGGCGCACCGCGCGCGAGCTGAGGCGGGCGCTGCTGGCGCTGCTCGCCGCCTTTGTGGTGACCGCGCTGCTGGTCCAGCTGCTGTTCAGCCGCGGCCTGGTGGTCGGAGATTTCATGGCTCCGGCGCTGCTCGATGGCGACGCCATCGTCGTCGATCGTGCCAGTGGCCGCTTCATCGACTACCGGGTCGGCGAGATCGTCTCGTTGCAGTTTCCGGGCGAGCCGCGCGGCCGCCTGCTCGGGCGCGTGCTTGGCGCGCCCGGCGATGCGGTGCTGGCCAGCGGCATGACACTGCGCACGCTCGGCGCCGACGAATTCGTAGTCAGCGACGATCTGGCTCGCGACGGCCGCACGCTGCTGGGCCGTGGCGAGATTGAAGGCCGCGTGCTGCTGCGTGCCTGGCCGCCGTCGCGGTTCCAGTGGCGACCGGGGTTCGCGCCATGACGCGGCGCGTACGCGACTTGATGGCGTTTGCCGCCGCGTTGCTTGCCCTGGCTGCCTGCGCCAGCGCGCCGCGCGCCGACTTCAGTGCGCAGTCGCTGGCCCGGGCGCTCGCTCAGCGGCCAGTGGTGCTGCTCGGCGAGGTGCACGATAATGCGGCCCAACATGCAACGCGGGCGGCCGCGCTGCGCGCGCTGCTCGCCGATGGCGCCCGGCCGGCGATCGCCTTCGAACAGTTCGATCGCGAGCGGCAGGAGGACATTGAGCGGGCCCGGCGCGAAACACCGCCGCCGGGGCGCTCGCTGGCCGCGCACGTGATCGAGGCCGCGCGCACGACACGCACTGCCTGGAACTGGGAGCTTTACCAGCCGTTCGTGGAGCTCGCGCTCGACTACGAACTGCCGATTGTCGCAGCCAATCTGTCGCGCGCCGAGGCGATGAAGGTGGCGCGCGAAGGCTTCGGCGCCGTCTTTGACCAGGCAACGATCAACCGCTTTGCGCTCGACGCCCTGCCGCCGGCGCTGCTTGCGGCGCACGAGCGCGCGGTCGACGATGGGCACTGCAACCGCATGCCGGCCGCGTCGCTGCCCGCGTTGGCGCGGGCGCAGGTCGCGCGCGACGTGGCATTGGTGCAGGCGATCCGCCCGCATTTCCGCCGCGGCGTCGTGCTGCTGACCGGCAACGGCCACGTTCGCAATGACATCGGCGTGCCGGCGCTGCTGAGCGAGGCCGAGCGCCGTGCGGTCATCAGCATCGGGCTGCTCGAGCGCGATCGGTCGCACGTCGACTGGCCGTCGCGCTTCGATGTGGCCTTCAGCACGCCGGCGCAGCCGCGCGAGGACCCCTGTGCCAGCCTGCCGCTGCGTCGCTGACGCAATCGTGGCCGCCTCCGCCAGCAGCAGGGCAGGAGCTGCGCGCTGATGCGCGCGCGCCAGCCGGCCGACGCAGCCACGGCGCTGCGCCAGCTGGAGCGGCAGCTCGTCCTCTTTGATACCGGGTCGTCTGCGCGCAAGCGGCAGCTGCTTGCCGTGCTGGAAAAGGTTCCGCTCGCCCGCGCGCGGCAGGTCCTGCGGCTGCAACGGATCGTCTGCTTCCTGCGCGCATTTCCCGATGATGGCGCCGTGCAGCGCGCCGCGCGGCGCCTGGCAGGCGGCTTCGCCGCCCGCGTTGCGCGGCTGCCTCGCGCCGAGCGCGCGACGCTCGACGACTCGGGCGCGGCCGGCAGCTGCACCCGCCACGTCTACGTGGCCGCTGCGGCCTCCTGGATGCAGCGGCGCTTTGCGACGTCGGTCGACATCGACTGGCGGTCGACTGAGACCGAGGCCGCGGTCGCGCGCCTGCTTGCACCGCTGTTCGATCCGCTCGAGGCCGAGGCTGTCGACTGGTCGGCCGCCGGCCTGCGCAACTGGCTGGCGCAGGCCAAGGGCAGTCGCGGCGGCAGCGATCTCGGCTGGCTGCTGGCGCAGCCGGCGGGCAGCGCGCGGCGCGAGTTCCTGCGCGCTTTCGACGCGGCCGAGGTGCCGCTCGCCTGGCGGCTCGACGATCGGGCTGGCATCAGCGGCAATGCGCTGCCCGGGCCGGTTTCGATGCGGCGCGGCCTGCGTCGCGCCTCGGGCGACGCACGCTCGGCGATCATGCAGCCTCT
>JBFINI010000460.1:0-2853 GCA_041611275.1 Burkholderiaceae bacterium | reverse complement strand
GAAGGGGATGAGGTGGCTCAACGCGGCGGCGTTGCCGAAAGGACATTCACATTCTTCAGGCTGCGCCTGAATGCGCAGCTTGCGCGATTCGCCTTTGGTGGCGGAGTCGGAGGGATTCGAACCCTCGATGCGCTTTTGGCACATACTCCCTTAGCAGGGGAGCACCTTCGGCCACTCGGTCACGACTCCAGTGCGGCGGATTCTAGCAGCGGCACCCTCGCCGCACGGCGTCAATCAGGCGTCGGCCGGCTCGGCATCCAGGTCGAAGGTGCGGTGCAGGGCACGCACCGCCAACTCCATGTACTTCTCGTCGATGACCACGCTGGTCTTGATCTCGCTCGTGGAGATCATCTGGATATTGATGCCCTCCTCGCTCAGCGTGCGGAACATCGTGGCGGCAACGCCGACGTGGCTCTTCATGCCGATGCCGACGATGCTGACCTTGCAGATGCGCGGATCGCCGGTGACCTCGGTCGCGCCGGTCGCCGGGGCGACCTCGGTCTTCAGCAGGTCGAGCGTGCGCTGGTAGTCGTTGCGGTGCACGGTGAACGAGAAGTCGGTCTTGCCGTCGTGCGACACGTTCTGGATGATCATGTCGACATCGATGTTGGCTTCGGCCACGGTACCCAGGATTCGGTACGCAACGCCCGGCTTGTCGGGCACGCCGAGCACGGTGACCTTGGCTTCGTCGCGGTTGAAGGCGATGCCCGAGACAACGGCTTGTTCCATGTTGGCTGCTTCCTCGAAAGTGATCAGGGTGCCCGACCTGGCTTCATCCTCGATCGGGATGTCCCAGTCAGTGAAGCTCGACAGCACACGCAGCGGCACGCGGTACTTGCCGGCAAATTCGACCGAGCGGATCTGCAGCACCTTGGAGCCCAGGCTGGCCATCTCGAGCATTTCTTCGAAGCTGATGGTGGCCAGCCGCTTGGCCTCGGGCACGATGCGCGGGTCGGTGGTGTAGACGCCGTCGACATCGGTGTAGATCAGGCACTCGTCGGCCTTCATCGCCGCAGCGATCGCTACGGCTGACGTGTCGCTGCCGCCGCGACCGAGCGTGGTCACGCGGCCGTGGCTGTCGATGCCCTGGAAGCCGGTGACGATGACCACCCGCCCGGCGGCCAGGTCGGTGCGCACCTTGCTGTCGTTGATGTTTTCGATGCGCGCCTTGGTGTAGGCCGAGTCGGTGAGGATCGGCACCTGCCAGCCGGCGTAACTGACCGCGTCGAGCCCTTCGGCCATCAGCGCAATCGCCAGCAGGCCGACCGACACCTGTTCACCGGTCGCGGCAATGGTGTCGAGTTCGCGCATCACGGCCGCGCTGGTCTTCTCCGGCGACAGTTCCTTGGCCAGCGCGAGCAGTCGATTCGTCTCGCCGCTCATGGCCGATGGAACGACGACGATCTGATGCCCGGCGCGCACCCATTTGGCCACCCGCTTGGCAACGTTGCGAATCCGCTCGGTTGACCCCATCGAGGTGCCACCGTACTTGTGAACGATCAGGGCCATGGACGGTATGGAATCAAAGTCACTGGCAAAGCGCGCAATTCTATCGGTGCGGCAGGCGGGCACCGTGCCCGCACTTCAAGGCGCTTGTCGGCGAACCCAGTTCAGCGCGCATTGCGGCTCGCCCGGCGTGGCCAGCGCCCGCGCGTCGATGCCCAGGCCGGGCACGAACAGCAATCGCCCATCGGCAGAAAACAGCAACGGTGCTTCGCGTTGCCAGGCCGGCACGCCGGCGGCCTGGAACTGCTTCTTCAGGCTGCGCGGAGGCGTGCCGATGGCGCGCTGGAATCGTTCGCCGCCGCTGCGCGCACACCAGCGCGCGTCACGCAGCAACGCAACTGGCACCCCGCCCTCCTCCACCGGAGTCGATTGCAGCATGCCAGCAGCGTCGACTTCGGAGTCGGCCGGGTCGAGGATGACCTCCAGGCGCCCGCGATAGCGGCGCAGCGTGGCACCCTCGCTTGGCCATGACGCCGGGCCGCTGCCGGTCAGCTCTCGCATCAGGCGCTCGACGAGAGTCTGCGGCACACCGCGGCCAAGCCGGTCATGCAGCCACACGCGCAGCACATTGCGGCGCCGTGACTCGCTGAGCGCGCGCCAGGGCACGAGTCGCAGGACCGCTCCGTCGCCGACAGCGACGAGATCGTCCCGCGCGACATCGTCCAGCACCTGCGCCGCCTCCGCACACCGTGCGGCCGATGCCACCAGCATTGCGTCGCCCCCCGGAAAGGCCTGCGCCAAGGCGGGCAGCAGCTGCGTGCGCAGGCGGCTGCGCGCAAGACGCGCATCGGCGTTGCTAGGATCGAGCGCAAAGCGCAATCGATGGCGACGCACGTAGGCGTCGATGGCCTCATCTGGCACGTCCAGCCACGGGCGCGCCCAGACGATGCCGTCTCGTACGGCGCGTCGCGGCATCGCCGCCAGGCCCGGTGGTCCGGCCCCACGCAAGGCCTGCAACAGGAAGGTTTCGGCTTGGTCGCGACGATGGTGAGCCAGCAGCACGAGGTCGGTGCCGGCGATGCGGGCCATGGCTGCCAACGCGCGATAGCGACCGCGCCGGGCCCAGGCTTCGACACTTTCGCCCTTGGCCGGCTGGCCCTCGAGACGCTGCATCGCGAATCGCAGCGCCCAGCGCCGGCAGGTGAGTTCGACCTGACGCGCCCACGCATCGGCCTCAGGCAGCAGGCCATGATGCACATGCAGCGCGATCACCTCGATGCCCAGCCCCTTTGCCGCTCCTGCCGTGCAGTGCAACAGCGCCGTCGAATCGCGGCCGCCGCTGACGGCCACGGCAACGGCCATGGTCTTGACCGCCGCCCTGGCGGCGTTCACTGTTCCTTGGTGTCG
>JBFINI010000459.1:0-2856 GCA_041611275.1 Burkholderiaceae bacterium | reverse complement strand
GTCGATGGCCTGCTCGGCCGGGCCACCGATGCAAGGCGCGTCGGGCGTGCCGGTGACCGGCAGGACGTCGATGTAGACCTGCGGCGCGGTGCGCCGATTCAGGCGCAGTTCTTCTTCGCAGTCGCGGCGCCGCAGCGCGGCTGTCGAGAAATCGAGAAAGTCGAGCGCCAGCGGTTTGCGCAGCTTGTAAACCTCGGCGCCGGCGACGACCAGGCTCGAAATGTGGGTCTGCAGCAGCGACCGTTCGCCGGGCGGCGCGCCCATCGCGGCTGGCTGCCGCAGCAGGCCCTGCACGAGGCGCTCGTGCTGCGCCAGTCGGGAGGCGTTGTCGTCTTGGCTGGGCATGAATGCAGCGTGGTGCGGAATCGGCGCCGCGTCGACCCTGCCGTGAGGTGCGCGGGACGCGGCGGTCGAGCGCGAGCAGTCGATCAGTAATTCAGGCCCATGGCCGTGCGCACGTCGCGCATCGTCTGCTTGGCGATCGTGCGCGCGCGCTCGGTGCCCATCTCGACGATCCAGTGCACCTGCTTGGGGTTGGCGAGGTACTGCTCGGCGCGCTCGCGCCAGGGTTGCTGCTCGGCCAGGATGGCGTCGATGACCGGCTGCTTGCACTCGAGGCAGCCGATGCCGGCCGTGGTGCAGCCCTTGACCACCCAGTCCTGGGTCGCGGCGTCCGAATAGACCCGATGGAACTGCCACACCGGACACTTCTCGGGGTTGCCGGGGTCGCTTCGGCGCACACGTGCGGGGTCGGTGCGCATGGTTTGGATTTTCTGCGTGACGGCGGCTGGCTCCTCGCGCATCGCGATCGCGTTGCCGTAGCTCTTGCTCATCTTCTCGCCGTCCAGTCCGGGCAGCTTCTTCACCTCGGTGTGCAACGCCTGCGGCTCGACCAGGATGGTCTTGCCGCTGCCCCTCAGGTGGCCAAGCAGCAGTTCGCTGTCGTCGCCGGCCCAGGCTGCGATATTGGCGGCGGCCCTGGCGATCAGGCCCTCGCCCTTGGCAAGCGCCTCGGCGCTGCCGCTCTCGCCGTAGGCCTTGCGCTGCTTCTCGAGATAGCGCGCGTCATCCTTGGGCAGCTTGGCGATCGCCGCGGCCACCTTGGTCTCGAAGTCGCCCGGGCGGCCGTAGAGGTGATTGAAGCGACGTGCGACCTCGCGCGTGAGTTCGACGTGCGAGCTCTGGTCCTCTCCGACCGGCACATGGGCCGCGCGGTAGATCAGGATGTCGGCGGCCTGCAGCAGTGGATAGCCGAGGAAGCCGTAGGTCGCGAGGTCGCGGTCCTTCAGCTTGTCGATCTGGTCCTTGTAGGTCGGCACGCGCTCGAGCCAGCCCAGCGGCGTGCCCATCGCGAGCAGCGTGAACAGCTCGGCGTGCTCGGGTAGGCGGCTCTGCACGAAGATAGTGCAGCGTTCTGGGTCCAGACCCGCAGCCAGCCAGTCGGTGACCATGTCGTAGACATAGCGCTCCATCACGCCGCGCTCTTCGTAGTGCGTGGTCAGCGCGTGCCAGTCGGCGACGAAGAAGAAGCAGTCATAGTCCTGCTGCAGGCGGACCCAGTTTTTCAGCGCGCCGTGGTAGTGGCCGAGGTGCATCGCGCCAGTGGGGCGCATGCCGGAGAGGACGCGAGACTTCATCGTGTGGACCGTGCGGAGAGAGCGACGATTCTAGGCGGCTACACTCGCGCGCCTGCCTGGCCAGCCGCCCGTGAAACGCATCGTCATCCTCATCTCCGATCGCGGCTCGAATATGCAGGCGATCGTCGAACGCTGTGCCGCGGAAGGCTGGCCGGCGCGCGTCGTGGCGGTGATCTCGAATCGGCGCGATGCCGCGGGACTGGCGTTTGCGGCCGGGCGTGGCATCGACACCATGGTGGTCGACCACAAGGCCTTCGCGACGCGCGATGCCTTCGACGCCGCCTTGGCTGAGGCCATCGACATGCACCGCCCGGACCTGCTGGTGCTGGCTGGCTTCATGCGCATTCTCGGTGCGGATTTCGTGCGCCGTTATGAAGGCCGCATGCTCAACATCCACCCCTCGCTGCTGCCGGCCTTTGCGGGCCTGCACACGCACCGGCGCGCCATCGAAGCGGGCTGCAAGGTGGCTGGCGCCACGGTGCACTTCGTGACTGCCGAGGTCGACCATGGCCCAATCGTTGCGCAGGCCGTGGTCCCGGTGCTGCCAGGCGACGATGAAAACACGCTCGCCGCACGCGTGCTTGAACGCGAGCACGTGATCTACCCGCTGGCGGTGCACTGGTTCGTCGCGGGGCAGTTGCGGGTGGCGCATGGCCTGGTCGCCCATGCCGGCGGCGCGCCGCAACTGCTTTGAGGTCACGATGCACCCCAAAGCCCTGCTCGAGGTCTGCGCCGAATTGATCGCGGCGCTGATGAAGTTCGACGCGCCCGCCGACAACGTCGTGTCCTTCTTCTTGCGCCAGCACCGCGAACTCGGGCCGCGCGAGCGCCACACCTTGGCCGAGACGGCGTACGCGGTGCTGCGCCGGCGCCTGCTCTTGCAGCACTTCGCGCAAAGCGGCAGCGGCGCGATGGAGCGTCGCCTCGCAATCGCCGGCTGGGCCGGTGACGCGGCCTTCCTGCGTGCCGCGCTGGCACCGCACGAACTGAAGTGGGTCGAGCAGGTCCGGGCCATCGATCACAGCAGCCTGGCACCAAAGTTGCGCCACAACCTGCCTGACTGGATCGCGCAGCCGCTGCAGGCGCAACTGGGGGAAGAGGGCTTCTGGGCCCTGGTGGCAAGCCTCGACGCGCCTGCACCTCTGGACTTGCGCGTCAACTTGCTGAAGACCAAGCGCGAGTCTGCGCAGGCGGCGCTGGCGGCGGCCGGCATCGACGC
>JBFINI010000458.1:0-2858 GCA_041611275.1 Burkholderiaceae bacterium | reverse complement strand
GGAGGCAACGGCGGCGGCTTCTCGTCGGGCGGCGGCGGCGACTTCGGCGGTGGTGGTGCGTCGGGAGACTGGTGATGAAGAACAAGCTGCTGCGCATGCTCAGGCACCGCTGGCTCGACGAGC
Source organism: Burkholderiaceae bacterium (assembly GCA_041611275.1). Lineage (GTDB taxonomy): Bacteria > Pseudomonadota > Gammaproteobacteria > Burkholderiales > Burkholderiaceae_F > JADJWR01. Next base: position 2,735 of record JBFINI010000458.1, on the reverse strand, counting down.
GCGACAGCGCCCGCGCCCTCGGCCCAGACGCGCTGCAGCGCCTCGAGGCCCGCGTCCACGCCAGCGAAAAGGCGCACAGCGGTGAAATCCGCGTCTGCGTCGAAGCCGGCCTGCCTTTGTCGTACCTGTGGCACAACCGCAGCCCGCGTGACCGCGCGATCACCTTGTTCGGCAAACTGCGGGTATGGGACACCGAAGCCAACAATGGCGTGCTGATCTACCTGCTGCTGGCCGAACATGCGATCGAGATCGTCGCCGACCGCGGGATCGCGCGCCATGTGCCGGCCGAACATTGGCAAGCCATCGTTGCCGGCATGCGCGACGCCTTTCGCGCCGGCCGCTACGAGGAAGGCCTCAACACGGCAATCGACGCCGTCGACGCGATGCTGGCACGGCATTTTCCGCTCGCGCCCGGCCAGCCCAATCCGAACGAGCTGCCCAACCGGCTCGATCTGCGCTGAAACCAGGCATTCGAACCGGAGGGCACCGTGCCGTTCACGCGTGATCAGTTGCAGGCTGCGGGCGACATGCCGCTGCGGCCCTTCGAACAGTGCTATTGGCTGTTGCCCGGCCACCTGCTGGCGGGGGAACACCCGGGCGCACGTGGCAGCGCGGCCCTGATGGCGCAGCGCCTGCGCACGCTCGAGGCCTGCGGCATCGGCTGCATCATCGACCTGACGAAGCCGGCCGAGCCGCTGCCGCGCTACACACCCAAGGCGGCGCAGCGGCTGTCGTTCCCGGTCACCGACTTCGGCGTGCCGAGCACGGCCACGATGCGCGCCGTTCTCGATGCGATCGGAGCCGCGCTCGACGCCGGGCAGGGCGTTTACCTGCACTGTCGCGCGGGCATCGGGCGCACCGGTACGGTGGCGGGCTGCTGGCTGGTCGAGCAGGGCCTCGACGCAGGCGAGGCGCTGGCGCTGCTGCAGCGCAAGTTCCAGGCCGCGCCGCAGAGCCTCGACGGCCGGCCGACGCCCGAAAACGAGGTGCAGCGCGCCTTCATTGCCGCCTGGCCGCGCGGCGCGGCCCGCCTCAGATCGGCCTGAGCGGCCCGCCGAAGCGCTCCTTGCGCGGCGGGCCGGACAGCGGCGGCATCTCGATCGGCTCGGGCGGCACGTTGGTGTCGGGCAGTTGATCGAGCAGGTGGCGGATCAGGGCCAGCCGGCCGCGCCGCTGGTCATTGAAGTCGACCAGCGTCCACGGCGCGAACTTCTTGTGCGTGGCCGCGAGCATCAGGTCGCGTGCACGTCCGTAGTCGGCGTACTTCTCGCGCGCCTTGAGGTCGATCGGCGTCAGCTTCCAGCGCTTCATCGGGTCCTCGAGCCGCTCGGCGAAACGTTCCTCCTGCTGCGCCTGGTCGACCGTCAGCCAGTACTTGAAGAGCAGGATGCCGTCGTCGACCAGCAGCTTCTCGAACTGCGGCGCCTGGACCAGGAAGGCATCGGTTTCGGCGACGGTGCAGAAACCCATCACCTTCTCGACACCGGCGCGGTTGTACCAGCTGCGGTCGAACAGCGCGATCTCGCCAGCCGCCGGCAGGTGCGGCACGTAGCGCTGGAAGTACCACTGCGTGCGCTCGCGGTCGCTCGGCTTGGGCAGCGCAACGACATGGCACTGGCGCGGATTCAGCGTGTCGGCGATCGCCGCGATCACGCCGCCCTTGCCCGCCGTGTCGCGCCCCTCGACCAGGACCAGCAATCGCTTGCCGCTGGCGTGCAACCAGCGCGCCATGCGGTTCAGTTCGAGTTGCAGCGGCGCGAGCTTTTCCAGGTACTCGCCCTTGCCGATGCGGCCGTCCTTGTCCTTGTCCTTGTCCTTGTCCTTGCCCTTGTCCTTGTCCTTGCCACCTTGTCTCGCCATGCATGACTCCCGATCGTGACCTGCGCGCCCCTGTGGCGCGTCGCGCCAGCGCCAAGCGTAACCGCGCCGCGGCGCTGGTGCTGCCGCCGGTTGCATGTGCGCCTTCTCGCGCCTAGCATGCGGTCTGGCAGCGCTGCCGCGAAGCGCCTGTCGCGCGGCACCGATGCGGACTCTTCGCCGTGAAGGAGATCGCCATGGACCAGACCCTCGATCGCGGTCAGCCGCCAATCCCGTTGCGGCCTCCCGAAGTGCGCGAGGTCGCGCTGACGCAACCCTTTGTCTGGCTGCGCCTGGGTGCGCGAGACCTCGCCCGCGAGCCGGGCATGAGCCTGGGCATCGGCGCGGTCGTTGCCGTGGTGGGCATGCTGCTCGTGACGGCCGGCTGGAAGGCCAGCTACGCCGCACCGGCCCTGCTCGGCGGCTTCTTGCTCGTTGCGCCCTTCTTCGCGATCGCGGTCTACCGCCTGTCGCGCCGCCTCGAGCCGGGTGCGGGTGCGGAGTCGGCGCAGGCGCGGCGTGCATGGCGCACGAATGCAGGATCGGTCGCGTTGTATGGCCTGGTGCTCGTGCTCGCATACATCGTCTGGGAGCGGCTGGCAGCGATCATCTTCGCCCTCTTCTACGACGGCGCACCGCTGCAGTGGTCGCGGCTGCCGCAGGAATTGCTGCTGTCGGGCCGCTATGGCATGCTGCTGCTGGCGTACTTCGCCGTCGGCGCGCTGCTGGCGGCGGTGGTGTTCGGCTTGAGCGTCGTGACCGCGCCGCTGCTCGTCGACCGCCCGCATGACACCATCACCGCGATGCTGACCAGCCTGCGCTGCTGCGCGCGCAATCCGCGACCCATGCTGCTGTGGGCCGCTCTGATCGCGGTCCTG
>JBFINI010000457.1:0-2868 GCA_041611275.1 Burkholderiaceae bacterium | reverse complement strand
GCCGACGCGCAATCACTTCGGCATCATCGGACCGATCCCCGACAGCGAATTCTCGCCGGAAGCGATCCGCAGGAAGATCGCCGCCAACCCGCTGCTGGCGGGCGTCGATGCCGCAACGGTCAAGCCGCGCATCCTGACTCTGACGCAGAGCACCTACGACGGCGTGCTCTACAACACCGAGACCATCAAGGCCAAGCTCGACGGCTGGATCGATACGCTGCATTTCGATGAAGCCTGGCTGCCGCACGCGGCATTCCACAGCTTCTATGCCAAGTACCACGCGATGGGCAAGTACGGCCCGCGGCCCAAGGACGCGCTGGTGTATGCCACGCAAAGCACGCACAAGCTGCTGGCCGGGCTGAGCCAGGCCTCGCAGGTGCTGGTGCAGGACTCGCAGCGCAACAAGCTCGACCGGCACCTGTTCAACGAGGCCTACCTGATGCACACCTCGACCTCGCCGCAGTACGCCATCATTGCCTCGTGCGACGTGGCCGCGGCGATGATGGAGCCACCCGGCGGCACGTCGCTGGTCGAGGAGAGCATCCGCGAGGCGCTCGACTTCCGCCGCGCGATGCGCAAGGTCGACAAGGAGTTCGGCAAGGACTGGTGGTTCAAGGTCTGGGGCCCGGAGCGGCTGGCCGGCGAAGGCATCGGCAATCGCGACAACTGGATCCTCAATGCCAACGAGAAGTGGCACGGCTTCGGCAACCTGGCGCCGGGCTTCAACATGCTCGACCCGATCAAGAGCACGATCATCACGCCGGGCCTCGACGTGACCGGCAAGTTCGCCAAGACCGGGATCCCGGCCTCGATCGTCACCAAGTTCCTGGCCGAGCACGGCGTGGTGGTCGAGAAGACCGGGCTGTACTCGTTCTTCATCATGTTCACGATCGGCATCACCAAGGGGCGCTGGAACACGCTGCTCACGGCCTTGCAGCAGTTCAAGGACGACTACGACAAGAACGCGCCGCTGTGGCGCATCCTGCCCGAGTTCTGCGAGGCGTTCCCGGTCTACGAACGCCTGGGCCTGCGCGACCTGAGCCAGCAGATCCACGAGATGTATGCCAAGGGCGACATCGCGCGGCTGGTGACCGACATGTACCTGTCCGATCTGCACCCGGCGATGAAGCCCGCCGACGCCTATGCGCGAATCGCGCACCGCGATACCGAGCGGGTCGACATCGACGCGCTCGAAGGCCGCATCACGACCTCCCTGTTGACACCGTACCCGCCGGGCATTCCGCTGCTGATTCCCGGCGAGCGCTTCAATCGCAAGATCGTCGACTACCTGCGCTTCACGCGCGCCTTCAACCAGCGCTTTCCGGGCTTCGACACCGATGTCCACGGGCTGGTCGAAGACGATGCAACCGGCAGCGACGGCAGCAGGCGCTACTACGTCGATTGTGTCAAGCCGTAGGCCGAGGCAGGGTGCGCACGCGGCTGTGGCCTAATTCGCGCCTCGTTCACTGTTTACCGCGACTGGAATCACCATGGGCAACAAGATCAAGACCGAAGCTGACCGCAAGGCCACTCCACGCCCCCCGGCGCCGCCCGGGGTGGCGTTTACCGCCGGCCACGGGCAAAAGGTCAGCCTCGAGCGCGGCACGCACACGCGCAGCAAGAAGAACCCCGGCAAGCGGGCCAAGAAGGGCGGCTGAATGTGATCCCCCCGAAGCGCCTGTGGCGCCTCCCCATGGCCCCGCGGGGGCCACTTCGTGGCCCTTGGGGCGACGCCGGCGGACCAGCAGAGCCGGATCCGCGGCGTCCGCTTGGGTCCTCTGCTGGTTGAGGGAGGGGCGCGACTGAGTGGGTTGTTGCCGCCCAGCGCGGCTGAGAAGGGCGCGGCGCATGCTGCGAATCACTGAACTGCGGCTGCCGCTGGATCACGGCGACGACGTGCTGCGCGCAACGGTGGTGTCGCGCCTCGGCATTCGCGAGCCCGAACTCGCGGCCTTCACTGTCTTCAGACGCGCCTACGACGCGCGCAAGAAGTCGGCGATCCGGCTGATCTATACGATCGATTGCGAGGTCACCGACGAAGCGGCCGTGTTGGCACGCTTTGCCGATGATCCGCACGTGCGTCCGGCGCCGGACACGCGCTACCGCTTCGTCGCTCACGCGCCGGCCGATTTCCATGCGCAGGGCCGGCCACGCCCGCTGGTCATCGGCTTCGGTCCCTGTGGCCTGTTCGCGGCGCTTGTTCTCGCGCAGATGGGCCTGCGTCCGATCGTTCTCGAACGCGGCAAGGCCGTGCGCGAGCGCACTCGGGACACCTGGCGCCTGTGGCGCGAGGGCGTGCTCGACCCGGAGTCGAACGTGCAGTTCGGCGAAGGCGGCGCCGGCACGTTCTCCGATGGCAAGCTGTGGAGCCAGATCAGCGATCCACGGCACCTGACGCGAAAGGTACTGAACGAGTTCGTCAAGGCCGGCGCGCCGGAGGAAATCCTCTACGTCAGCAAGCCGCACATCGGGACCTTTCGCCTCGTCAGCATGGTCGAGAAGATGCGCGCCGAGATTCTGGGCCTGGGCGGCGAGATCCGCTTCGGACAGCGCGTCAGCGACGTGCTGATCGAAGCTGGTCGAGTCCGCGGCATCACGCTGGCGTCGGGCGAACAGCTGGAGGCCGAACACGTCGTGCTGGCCCTCGGTCACAGCGCCCGCGACAGCTTCGAGATGCTGCAGCGCCGTGGCGTCTTCATGGAGGCCAAGCCGTTCTCGATCGGTTTTCGCATCGAACACCCGCAAAGCCTGATCGACCGCGCCCGTTTCGGCCCTGCCGCGGGCCATCCGATCCTAGGCGCGGCGGACTACAAGCTGGTTTCGCTCTCCGGCGGCGCGCCGGTCCTCGTCGACCGGGCGATCAGCCAG
>JBFINI010000456.1:0-2869 GCA_041611275.1 Burkholderiaceae bacterium | reverse complement strand
TGGTATCGCGAGGCGTAAGTGGGGCGGGCGGTTACGACTGCTTCTGGCCGCCCGTCGCCCCGGCGCAGGCCGGGGCCTAGTTTGAAGCCGCGTAACCTGGGTCCCGGCCTGCGCCGGGACGACATCGCCGTGCCGTCGCCTTGAGCCAGTACATCCTCCGCCGCCTGCTGATCCTGGTGCCGAGCGTGCTCGGCATCAGCATCGTGCTGTTCACGGTGCTGGCGCTGGCGCCTGGCGATCCGTTCGAGGAACTGGCCACCAACCCGAACGTGCCGGCCGAAGTGCGGCAGATGCTGCGCACCAAGTTCGGGCTGGACGACCCGGTCTACCTGCGCTACTTCCGTTGGCTGGCAGCGATGCTCCAGGGCGACTGGGGCTTTTCCTTCATCAGCCGCGTCGACGTCGACCAGTTGATCCTCGGCCGGTTGCCGGTCACCCTGGTGGTGATCGGCTCGTCGCAGATCCTGGCGCTGCTGATCGCGCTGCCCGTGGGCGTCTTTGCCGCTACCCGGCCGTATTCGCTCTTCGACCAGATCGCCAACACGCTGGCCTTCATCGGTTTCTCGCTGCCGACCTTCTTCACCGGGCTGCTGTTCATCCTGCTGTTCAGCATCACGCTCGACTGGCTGCCGTTCGTCTACCGTGCCGACATTCCCGGCAGCGGGCTGCCGTGGGTCTGGGAGCACGTCAAGCAGTCGATCATGCCGGTGGCGGTGCTGGGTCTGTTCCAGGCGGCGAGCTGGACGCGCTTCGTGCGCTCCTCGGTGCTCGACGTGATCCGCCTCGACTACGTCACCACCGCGCGGTCGAAAGGACTGTCCGAGCGCATCGTGGTGGTCAAGCACGTGGTGCGCAACGCGCTTATTCCGGTGGTGACGCTGGTGGCGCTGTCGATGCCCGCGGTGGTCGGCGGCGCCATCGTCACCGAGCAGATCTTCCGCGTGCCCGGCATCGGCTCGCTGCTGATCGACGCGATTTTGCGCAACGACACGCCGGTGATCATGGCGGTGACGTTCGTCGTCGCCTGCCTGGTGCTCGCCTTCAACCTGCTCGCCGACATCCTCTATGGCTGGCTCGATCCCCGCATCTCCTACCGCTGACGCGACGCTCGCCCGCGCGCGGCACGTCACGCCGGCGATGGAGGCCTGGCGCCGCTTCCGCCGCCACAAGCTGGCGGTGATCGGCACCGTCGTGCTGGCGATCATGGTGCTGCTGGTGGCCTTCGGCCCGCTGCTGTGGCAGGTGGCGATCAACGAGATCGACTTCACCGCAAGGCTGGCCAGGCCGTCGGCCAAGCATCCGTTCGGCACCGACGACCTCGGCCAGGATCTGTTCGCTCGCATGCTCTACGGCGGCCGCATTTCGCTGGCGGTGGGGCTGGCCTCGATGCTGGTGGCGATCACGGTCGGCGTGATCATCGGCGCGATCGCCGGCATCTCGCGCGGCAGCGTCGATGCGGTGCTGATGTGGCTCACGGATCTTTTTCTGTCGCTGCCGCAGCTGCCGCTTCTGCTGCTGGTGATCTATCTGTTCCGCGACTCGCTGAAGAATGCCTTCGGGCCGGAGGTCGGCGTGTTCATCCTGATCGTGGCGGTGATCGGCGCCTTCCGCTGGATGCCGGCGGCCCGCCTGGTGCGGGCGCAGTTCTTCTCGCTGCGGGAAAAGGAATTCGTCGAGGCGGCGCGCGCGCTCGGCGCCTCCACGCCGCGCACCGTCGTGCGGCACATCCTGCCCAATACGCTGGGGCCGGTGATCGTCGCCGCCACCATCGACGTGGCGGCGGCGATCATCGCCGAATCGACGCTGAGTTTCCTCGGCCTAGGCTTCCCGCCCGACATCCCGTCGTGGGGGCGGCTGCTGTTCGACGCCAAGGACTATCTGGACATCGCGCCGCACTGGGCGCTGTTCCCCGGCGCGGCGATCTTCCTCGCCGTGCTGTCGATCAGCTTCATGGGCGACGGCCTGCGCGATGCGCTCGATCCGCGCAAGGTGATGTAAGTGTCCCGCTCCGGAAGTTCGCGCCGCAAGAACGCCGAGACCGGCTGCGCCTTCAGCGCCATGCTTTGTCGTCGTGCTCGCCTGGTTCCCAACCAGGCTCCGCGCGCCTTCGCGCCTGGCGCTGATCTCGACGTTCTTGCAATCTTGTTGACTGTGCCGGTTTGCCGATCGGTGGCACGAACCTCCGGAGCGGGGCACTAGTGTCCGCCGCGCAACAAACCAACGGTCGACTGCTCGACATCCGCGGGCTGAAGACGCACTTCCATACCGACGACGGCTGGCTGCACGCGGTCGACGGCGTCGATATCGCCATCGACCGCGGCGAGACCGTGGGCGTGGTTGGCGAATCCGGCTGCGGCAAGACCGTCACCGCGATGACGGTGCTGAAACTGGTGCCGATGCCCCCGGGCCGCATCGTCGCAGGCGAGATCCTCTGGCATGGGCGCGACATCGTGCCTTTGAGCGCCGACGAGATGCGCTCGATCCGCGCCCGCGAGATCGCCATCATCTTCCAGGAGCCGATGACCTCGCTCAATCCGGTGTTCACGGTGGGCGAGCAGATCGCCGAGGTGATCCGACTGCACGAGAAGCTCGCGCGCCGCGCCGCCATGGAGCGCGCGGTGGAGATGCTCAAGCTGGTGCACATCCCGACGCCGGAGCGGCGCGTCAGCGACTATCCGCACCAATTCTCCGGCGGCATGCGGCAGCGGGTGATGATCGCGATGGCGCTGTCGTGCAATCCGAAGCTGCTGATCGCCGACGAGCCCACGACGGCGCTGGACGTGACGATCCAGGCGCAGATCCTCGAGCTGCTGGGCGAGCTGAAGTCGAAGTTCGGCATGGCCATCATGCTGATCACGCACGCGATGGG
>JBFINI010000455.1:0-2870 GCA_041611275.1 Burkholderiaceae bacterium | reverse complement strand
TGCGTTCGCCCGCGCCTGGTTCAAGCTGACCCATCGCGACATGGGCCCGCGCGCGCGTTACCTCGGCAAGCTGGTGCCGAAGGAAGAGTTGCTCTGGCAAGACCCGATCCCGGCCGTCGACCACACGCTGGTCGATGAGAAGGACATCGCCGCGCTCAAGGAGAAGGTGCTGGGCTGCGGCCTGTCGATCGCGCAACTGGTGCGCACGGCGTGGGCGGCTGCCGCATCGTTCCGCGGCAGCGACAAGCGCGGTGGCGCCAACGGCGCGCGCATCCGGCTGGCGCCACAGAAGGGCTGGGAAGTCAACCAGCCGGCGGAACTGGCCAAGGTGCTGCCGAAGCTGGAAGCGATCCAGAAGGAGTTCAACGCCTCGGCGAAGGGCGGCAAGAAAGTCTCGCTGGCCGATCTGATCGTGCTGGCGGGCTGCGCCGCCGTCGAAGCGGCCGCGAAGAAGGGCGGCATCGAGGTGAAGGTGCCGTTCGCGCCGGGACGCATGGACGCTTCGCAGGAGCAGACCGACGCCGACTCGTTCGCGCCGCTCGAGCCGCTGGCCGACGGCTTTCGCAACTACGTGCGCAAGGGACTCGAGGACTCAGCAGCAGAGCTGCTGGTCGACAAGGCGCAGCTGCTGAACCTGACCGCGCCCGAGATGACGGTGCTGATCGGTGGCCTGCGCGCGCTGAACGCCAACTTCGGGCAGACGGCGCACGGCGTCTTCACCCAGCGGCCTGAAACGCTGACCAACGACTTCTTCGTCAATCTGCTCGACATGAACACGAAGTGGCAGCGGGCCGCGAACGCGGCGGGCGTGCTCGAAGGCCTCGACCGCAAGACCGGCAAGGTCAAGTGGACCGGCACCGTCGTCGACCTGGTCTTCGGTTCGAATTCGCAGCTGCGGGCGCTGGCCGAGGTCTATGCGAGCAGCGACGCGCAACAAACCTTCGTGCGCGACTTCGTTGCCGCCTGGAACAAGGTGATGAATGCGGATCGCTTCGACCTGGCGTGAGCCCGCAAGACGAGTACTCACACCGGCCGTGTGCCGCCGCGCTGGCGCCACAACTGCCGCAGCAACCACCACAGCAGCGCACCGAGCGTCGTCACGCCGGCGAAGATCTCGAAGAACAGCGAATAGTTCAGCTTGTACTTGCCGCTGGTCGGATCGTAGACAGTGCAGTACAGCTTGACCTTCAGCCAGATGTTCTCCAGCGTGACCTCGCGCCTTGCCTGACCCGAAAGCAACTCCTTCAGCGGGCCGATGAACATCGGCAGCTCGAAGGCATCGCCGTAGACCTGGCGGTAGATCACGCCGTCGCCATCGACGATGGTGGCCTGGATCACATGATCGAAGCCGGCGGCGGTCGGCTGCACCGTCAGGCCGAACTGCGCCAGCAGCGGCTCGACATCCTCGGTACGTGGCGCGAGGAACTCCCACTCGGGAACATCGATGCCCTGCTGGCGCGCGAAAGCAGCCAGCGCCTCGGGCGTATCGAACGGCTGGTTGAAGCCGATCGAGACGACGCGGAACGCACCGGGGCCGAGCGCTTGCCGAGCATGCTGCACGGCGCGGCGGAGAAACTGGGTAGTCGCCGGGCAGACCTGGAAGCAGCCGGTGTAGATGAAACTCACCACCAGCGGCTTGCCTCGCAGGTCGCTGGCGCTGATCTTGCGGCCGCCGCGGTCGGTGAAACGCCAGTCGCTGATCGTGCGGCCGATCGCGGCCTGGCTGGTTCGCACCGCCTGCTCGATATTCGCCGGCGCCGCGGCGTACGCACCGCCCTGCAGCAATGCGGCGCACAGAAGCGCGACGAGAAAGCCAGCGCCGCCGAACGGCTGGCGATGTGGTGCCCCGCTCCTTCGCCTCCAGGGTCGGAAACACCCGGCGGATGCGCGCTCGCTGCTAAAGCAGAGCCGCAGCATCGAGAAACACGCCGAGCAGCAGCAACGACAGCTGCGCCAGCGACGCATGGAAGCAGCGGCGCGCCTGCGCGCGCGAAGGCGAACGCGCAAGTTGCCAGGCACACCGCACGAACCAGGCCCCGCCCACCGCCGCGCAGGCGAGATAGAGCAGTCCCATCCAGTGCGCCAGTAGCAGTGACAGCAGCACCAGGGCGACGGCGTGGGCGAGGATCGCCCGCGTCGCCACGGCATCGCCCTTGATTACCGGCAGCATCGGCACGCCGGCCGCGGCGTAATCGTCGCGACAGACGATGGCCAGGCTCCAGAAGTGAGGCGGCGTCCAGAGAAAAAGGATCAGCGCCAGCAGCAGCGTCGGCGCCGACAGCGACGGCGAGACCGCCGCGGCGCCGGCCAGCACCGCGAAGCTTCCCGCCGCGCCGCCGATGACGATGTTGAGCCAGGTGCGCCGCTTCAGCCACACCGTGTACACGATGGCGTAGAAGAACGCGCCGAGAAAGGTGAACAGCGCCGACCACACATTGCCGACCGCCCATGCGGCAGCGACTCCGGCCGCGGTCAAGCCCGCGATCAGCGCCAGCCAGCCGCGGTGATGCGAAAGCCGGCCGATTACGAACGCACGTGCCCGCGTGCGGCGCATCTTGGCGTCGAGATCGACCTCGTAGTACTGGTTGAAGGCACCGGCGCTGGCCGAGGCCAGCAGCACGGCCAGGAACAGCACCCCGACTTGTGTCGCCGACAAACCGCTGCCCGGCTGAATCGCCACGCCGGCCAGCGCGGTGGCCGCGATCACTACACCGATACGCAGCTTAAACAGGCCGAGGATCAGTCGCAGTCCCTGGGCTGGCGAACCGCTGGTCACCTCCTCGTGCGTGGCTGCCATCTGCTTGCTCCGTCGAATTTGCGTGGCTAGTCGTGGAAGAACCGGCGAACGGCCATCGAACCGGCGGCGGTGC
>JBFINI010000454.1:0-2881 GCA_041611275.1 Burkholderiaceae bacterium | reverse complement strand
CTGCGTGCGCTCGGCTGGATCGAAGGGCAGAACGTCACTGTCGAGCTCTGGTGGGCTGACAATTCCAGGGAGCGCCTGCTGCAGCTGATCGTCGAGATCGTCGCCAGCCGGCCCGATGTCATCGTCGCCAACAGCGGTCTGGCGGTGCGGCCACTGATCGATGCCGGCGTTTCGGCGCCGGTCGTGTTCGTCTACAGCGCCGACGTGGTTGTCGGGAAAGTGGTGGAAAGCTGGGCCCGGCCCGGCGTCAACCGCACCGGTGTTTCGTTCTTTTCGCTCGATCTGGTCCCCAAGCGATTGCAACTGATGCGGGAGCTGCTGCCCCGCATGAACCGGGTGGCGATCATCGGCTGGCCGCCCCACGCAGGTGAAACGCTGGAACTCGAGGCGGTGCGCACGTCGGCTGACCGGCTTGGCCTGCAGCACCAGTATTTCGGCGCCAGTTCCGCCACCGAACTCGATGCGGCGCTCGACCAGATCACCCGCTGGAAAGCTGACGCGATGCTGGTTTTCGGGGGAATGATTGCATCGACCTATGCCGACCGTCTTGCTTCGTTCGCAGCACGGCATCGCATTCCCGCCGTTTCGGCGTGGGCTCCCTTCGCAGAAAAGGGCAACCTGATGACCTACGGGCCGGTACTGAACGAGAGCTTCGGACGCCTGGCCAACTTCGTCGATCGCATCCTCAAGGGCGCCAAAGCAGCGGAGTTGCCGGTCGAACTGCCGACGAAATTCGAACTGGTGATCAACATGAAGGCAGCCAAAGCGCTCGGCATCGATGTGCCGAAGTCGATGCTCCTGCGCGCGGACCGGCTGATCGAGTAGTCAGCTTTGATCGTTCTCAGCGCGAGGCTTGCGCCACGGATGAGTTGCCGTTGGCCTGATCATCACGCGCGGCTGCGATCGCACCAGGTTCGAATCAAGCCTTGCACTGTTCACGCAGTGGACCTCACGAGGCAGGCAACTGTGCCACGGCAAGGCATGAGTGCCGCGCACTGTGCCCGGCGGCACCAGCAGGTATTCGCGGTGGCGGAGATTCGGCGTCGACGACCGGTCGCTGCCTCAAGTTGCGCCTGCGCTTTCCGGGGATACACATCTCATCAGCGTGACTTACGCTGCAAGTGATTCGGGCGTCTGGCGCCATCCATCGGGGGAGAAGGCAATGGTCGATACGGTTCGCAAGGTGTACTACTTCTCGCTGTCGGTGCCCGACAAGCCGGGGCAGACGTTCCGCGTGCTGGCCACCCTGGTCAGCGCCGGCGTCAACCTGCTCGCCTGCGCCGGCACGCCGCGCGGACGGCGCGCGATGATTGAAGTCGTGCCCGACGATGCGCGAAAGTTCACGGCGGCGGCCAAGAAGGCGAAGCTCGCCTTCAGTCAGAAGAAGACTGGCTTCCTGATCCAGGGCGACGATCGCCCGGGCGCGCTGGCCGACAACCTCAGAGCGCTGGCTGAAAAAGGGGTCAACATCGCCGCGGTCGAGGGCCTGTCGGCGGGCGCTGGCCGCTGGGGTGCGATTCTGTGGGTCGCGCCGGAGGATGTAAACCGGGCGGGCCGCCTGCTGCGCGCGAAGGCGCAGTGACGGAAGCGCTTCGTTGCAGGCGCACCGTCGCCTGTCGCCAGTCGGGCTATTCGTTCAACGCGTCCCGCGGCGCGCGCTGCTGCTGTTCTTGCCGTCGCGCTCGACCAGCGCCGCTTGCAGCTTGTTGATCTCAGACTGCAGCAATTCGATCTGCCGGCCTTGCGCCTGCAACGCAGCGACGGCCATGGAGACGTAGCCGTAGAGGTCGACCTGATCGCGCTCGGCGTTGATCGCTGACCTCGCCAGCATGCCGTCAGCACGCTCCTCTATATCGTCGATCAGGAAACCGAGCCGCGGCGGGCCGTCCGCACCGCCCGCCTTATAGCGATAGGTCGCCAGTCTGAGCGCGGCGATCTCCTCGTGGATCTGCTCTTTCTGCGCCTCGGTGAGATAGCGAATGTCCTGCTTGAAGCGGGCACGCGAGATCGGGCAGCCACCCGGCTGTTGTTTCGGATCGCTTGACGCGCACTGCAGACGCGCATTGCAGTCATTCTTCGGGTCACACATGGCGTCGGCAGTCGCGCAGATGTCGCCCTCCTTCTCTGTGGTGCACAGGGCAACGCCCGGGAACGGCCCGCCGTAGCCCCGGCAAACGGGGTCACCGCAGGTCGTGTACCAGTTCAATCGCATTGCGGGCGGCGCGGCGGGCGGTTCGCCACCGCCTCCACAGGCGCCCAGCAATAGCGCAAACGCAACGGCCCGAAGCGCGGAAGAAGATCGATTGCCCATGGCGGCCTCCAGCGAAATCGAGATGCGGACTACCAGCGTAGTCCGGCAGGCTTGCGACGCCAGCGGCTCGTTTTCGAAGCCCGTTGACCGGAGTGCTATTTCGCACGCGCCAACCGTCGGCCTCGGCGTGTACTGGCAAATCAGGTTCGCAAGTGACCTGCGAGTCCGCGCCGACACACGACGCAACGACCCGCGCGCGCCTGTGCCCCGTCAGCGACGCGCTACCTTGCGCACAGCCACCCGCACTACGTCGGCCCCGGATCCAGTCGCGTCCGTGAGCTCGATCGACATCGGCGCGATGGTATTCAGGCTCGGCGCCTTCATGTCCTTTGCGTACGGTGTCGCCCAGTGATCGAACTGGCCGATGATCAGCAGCGTTTGCGGATGAATGCCCTGCGCGAGCACCGCCGCGCCCTGGGTCGAGCCGATCACCGAGGTGACCTCGATCAGATCGCCGTCGTCGATGCCGAGCCTGCCCGCGGTGCGCTCGTTGATCATCACGCCGCGGTGGCCGCGCAGATTGCCGGCCACCTCGTCCATCAACTGGATCGCCGCGTTGCCGCCCGAGTG
>JBFINI010000453.1:0-2885 GCA_041611275.1 Burkholderiaceae bacterium | reverse complement strand
TCGATTTCGGCGACGCCGCCGGCCAGGACGTGCGCGGCGCGGTGCAGTACCTGAAGGGTTCGGGCAGCGCGAAGGCCGGCGTGACCGGCTTTTGCATGGGCGGCGCGCTGACGGTGCTTGCTGCCGTCCACGTGCCGGAGACCGACGCGGCGGTGATCTGGTATGGCGTGCCACCGCTTGAGTTTGTCGACCCGGGCAAGATCAAGGCGCCGCTCATGGGTCATTTTGCACTCCACGATGACGCCTTCCCGATCGCTTCGGTCGACGCGTTGGAGAAGAAACTGCAAACCGCCGGCGTGCGATTCGAGTTCTTCCGTTATGACGCCAAGCACGCCTTCGCCAATGAAACGGCGGATTCGAAAAACCTGCCGTTTCTCAAGTACGACGCCAACGCGGCGGCACAAGCCTGGCAGCGGACAATGGATTTCTTTGGCAAGCATCTAAAGTAGCGTACCGCGGCACACGACCCGCAGTCGTGCCACGCTTTGAGTCGAACGGCTCGCAGCAGCAACCGCCGAGCGGTTCTCAGTACCCCGCCGCGTGCCCGTCCTTGCGGGATTCGCTGGCACCGGCCCAGCCGCCAACCGGCAGTCGCTGGATGGCCCGGTAGCCTCCGTACCCGGAGATGCTGCGGCCGAGCGTGTGGCGCTTCAACTGAAGCGCGCGTCGCGTCGTTTCCGCGAAGCCGCTTTCAAGATGGACCTTGCCACCGTCGGTCATCGTGCCGCCGGTCGGCTGCTGCTCGCTGGTCCAGTAGATACGCGGCGCGTCGCCCGCCTCCTGAAGGTTTATGCCGAAGTCGACCAGGTTCAGCACGACCTGCACGTGCCCCTGCGGCTGCATGTCGCCGCCTATGTCGACGAAGGTGACCCACGGTTCGCCGTTCTTCGTGATGAACGCCGGAATGATCGTGTGGAACGGCCGTTTGCCCGGCGCGTAGACGTTCGGGTGGTTTGGTTCGAGCGAGAACTGCTGGCCGCGGTCCTGCAGGATGAATCCCAGTCCCTCCGGCTCCATCAGGCCGAGCGCGGCGTTGGCGGCGATCGCGCGTCAATCGCATTGCCGCCGGCCTTCATGACGTCGAGCGCGATCTGCGCGGCCAGCGGCTGGCTGGTAGCGGCCATGGCGCGCGGTGCAAGCACCTCCGAACGAGTGGCGAACGGCGCGTCAGTGATGCGATCGGCGGCCAGCGCCGTGGTGCCAGCAAGCGCCAGCGCCAAGGCGGCGAGAAATCGGCCTGGCCGGCAATCGCCTGAAAGAAGATCGCGGCGCAGTTGCAGAAGGTTCAGAACCATCCGGAGGCGATGTCGTAGGCGGTGAATTTCCACGGCGTCGCTTGCGTTGCACCGAACACCAGCGCGATCGCATAACCGGTCAGCCCGTCGATCAGCGCCGACTCGCCGTTGACGGTATCGCGCCAGGCCGTGCCGAGAATCTGCTCTCCGGTCTGCAGGTCGACGACCCAGTGTGCGACCCAGCCGCCGTCGGCGACATGCAGCGCAAGCACATAGTCGCGAAAATCCAGGACTGCGGGCGGGCTGCACAGCGGCGGGCCGAACACGCGACTGCGCGGCGACTGGCGGTCCGCCGTGGTCTCGGTCCACCAGGTCTCCGGCTGCGTATACGCGGTGCCGACCGGAGCCGGCGGGCATGCATTCGGATCGTCCGGCAGCAGCACCTGGCGGCCCAGCGCGAAGCCCCGACCGCGATTCCATGTCGCCGTGCCCTCGGCCCGGCC
Organism: Burkholderiaceae bacterium; assembly: GCA_041611275.1. Lineage (GTDB taxonomy): Bacteria > Pseudomonadota > Gammaproteobacteria > Burkholderiales > Burkholderiaceae_F > JADJWR01. The sequence continues at coordinate 1,147 of JBFINI010000453.1, read as the reverse complement.
GAGCACGGCGATGTGCGCGCCCGTCGACGTGAAGACGCCGTCCGAACGGAACTTGAACACCAGCCATTGCGTTCGCATCCGCTGCCCGGCTTCCGGGTGACCGGCCGGGTACAGTGGCCTCGGCGTACCGGCAACGTAGTGAACGAAACTACCGTCACCGGCGGCTTTGTCGAAGTGCCGCGGCAGCGTCTGCCAGCCCCACGAATAACGCTCGAGCATGAAGTCGGTCGGCGGGCCGGAAGCCGGCACCGCGTGCTCGAACGCAACGGCGCTGGCCGCTTCCGGCGCAGCGGACACCGCGACGCTGCGCTGCGCGGCACCGGCCCACTGGACGACTTCCGGGGCGACCGACGGGAAGGTTTGTGGGGCGCTCATGACGATTTCTCCGGTGTGATCGACGAAAACCCGGTGTGCTTGGACCGCTCACTTCCGTTGCCTGAGCATCGACGCCAATCCGGCAAAGGGTTGATGCGTGGCGGGTGTCGGTTCCTCGCTCGGCGCCACGCCGCGGACGGCACTATCGAGCTGTCGCGCATGTTCGTTCTCGTGGCAGTAGATGCACAGCAGCTCCCAGTTGCTGCCATCGGGCGGGTTGTTGTCGTGATTGTGGTCGCGGTGATGCACGGTGAGCTGCGCCACCGTCGATGCCGTGAACTCGCGTGCGCAACGGCCGCAGACCCACGGGTATAGCTTCAGCGCCCGCTCCCGGTACGACTGTTCGCGTTGCTGCTGATGGCGGCGCGCTTCGGCGATGACCCGATCGAGCCGGCCTGGATCCTTCGTTGCCATCAGCACCTCCCGATGGGGTGCACCGGCAGTGAGCCGCCGGCCAACCACCTCGCCTCGCTCAAACGGCGTGCGCAAATTACGTCTTGGTCGACGAGGCTCGTGCGATCGGCCCTCACAGTCACCTCGCTCGCTGGCGCACCGTCATCAAACGGCCCGACCAAGCGTTGCGAAGGCGACCGTCAATACGCCGAGCAGCAAATTGGTGGCCACCAGCCGGCGGATCAGATCGAGGTTCTTCGCCGCCACTGCCAACTCACCCGAGGCAAGCGCCTTGCGCAGCCGCACGAACGGCGCCACTCGGATGAAGGCGAAGATGACAGTCATCACCACGCCGACGACGAACATCAAATGCACGCTG
>JBFINI010000452.1:0-2911 GCA_041611275.1 Burkholderiaceae bacterium | reverse complement strand
TCTTGCCATGGTGTCAATGGCCAAGGGTTCGGGCCGATGCGCCCATATCTTGTGAAGCATCCTTCGGACCTGACGACGCTGGCCAAGCGCAGCGGCGGCGCGTTTCCGACGCAACTGGTGTGGCTGATGATCGATGGACGCGCCGAGAAGGACACCGGCCCGCACGGCACCCGCGAAATGCCGGTGTGGGGCCGCGAGTATCGGCAGGAAGTGCTGCGCGCGGCCGGGCCGGAAGGCGCTGCGTTCGCGCAGCCGGAATGGTATGTGCGCGGACGGATCGTCGCGCTGATCGACTACATGGCGCGGATCCAGGCCAAGTAATCCGGCACGCCTGATGGCGCAGCCAGCAGACGGCGGATCGTCAGGGCAGTACGCGCCGCAGGTAGCGATCGAACAGCGGTACCGTGAAGGCGGTGTCGCCATGGGCAGGGCTGTAGATCATTCCCTTGGCGATCAGATTGGCGCGCAGCGGCGCGACCGCCTGTACCGGCTTGTCCAGCGCCTGGGCGATGTCGCCGGAGCGATGCGGACCCGGGCCGAGATCGGCCATGGCGCGCAGGTAACGCTTTTCGGCGGGCGTGAGCCGGTCGAAGCGTACGCGGAAGAATCCGGCATCGAGTTCGGCCACCGCCAGGTCGCTGGCCACATCGACGTCAGCGCCGGTGATGGGCGAAGCCTGCGCACAGTCCCAGCAGTGTTTGCCCCACTCCTGCAGGAAATACGGGTAGCCCTGTGTCTGCTGCACGATGCTGGCCAGTGCTTCTTCGCTGTAAACGACGTTGTGTTGCGCCGCCGGCGCCTGCAGCGCCAGGCGGGCGAACGTCTCGTCGAGCGGGCCGATCTCGCTGAAATCGAACAGGCGTTCGGCATACGACTTGGCGCGGCCGGTCTGGCCGATCAGTTGCGGTAATCCCGCCCCGACCAGCGTCACCGGCAGCGAGCGCTGCGCGCAGCGGTGCAGCGCGGTGATCAGCGCGGCCAGTTGCGCTTCCTCGACGTATTGCAGTTCGTCGACGAACATCGCCAGCGCGGTGCGCCGGTCGCGCGCGGCTTCGCCGATCACGGCGAGCAGCCCGGCGAGGTCGTATTCGAGGTCGCCGGAATCGGCCAGGCCCGGCTCGATGCCGAGGTCGACCCCGAATTCGACGTCCTGGTACTTCAGTTTCATCGCGCGAATGAAGCCGCCGAGCGCGCGCAAGGCGCGTTTTGCCAGATCGCCGCCGGCCGCCAGTCGGTCGAGCTTCAGCAGCGCCGCGCGCAGCGGCGGCGCCAGCAGTGCCGGCAGGGAACGGGTCTCCGGCGCCTCGATGGCCAGCGTGGTGAAGCCGCGGAAATCGGCGTCAATGCGCATGCGGTTTAGCAGCACTGTCTTGCCGACCCCGCGCAGGCCGACCAGCAGCAGGCTCTTGGCCGTCAGGCCGCCGCGGATTCGATCGAGCGCGATCGCTGCCCGCTCGAGCAGTTCGTCGCGACCGGCCAGTTCCGGCGGCGGCGAACCGGCCCCAGGAGCGTACGGATTGATCCGCGGATCCATCGTATACGGAGTTTATCTCGAATTATTTGTATTAGATAACTCTGATAACAACCATATAGAACCAGCCGGAAGCGTGCCGGGTCGAGCCGATGGATCCTCGAGCGCAGCCGTTATCCTCGACTTATTCCGCTGCGCGGCCAGCCGAGCCGCTTCTTTCCTGTCCCCTGCCTGGAGTCGAACCTTCATGAAGCTGTACCAATCGCCGACCAGTTCGTTTTCCCGCAAGATCCGCGTGCTGCTGATCGAGAAGAAGGTCAAGCACGAGGTCGAGATGCTCAACCTGTGGGAGCCGAACGATCTGCAGCAGGTCAATCCGCTCGGCAAGGTGCCGACGCTGGTGCTCGACGACGGCCGGGCGCTGATCAGTTCGGCGGTCATCGCCGACTATCTCGACGAGCGCTACCCGCAGCCGCGCTTCATTCCCGCTGATCCGGAGCGCCGGCTGGAAGTCCGGCAACTCGAAGCGCTTGCCGACGGCGTGATGGAGGCGGTCGCGGCCAGCATCTATGAGCAGCGCTTTCACGACGAAGCCAAGCGCAGCCAGCCCTGGCTCGACCGCCAGCGCGGCAAGGTCGACGCTGGCCTGGCGGCGCTCGAAAAGCAACTGGACGGACGGCAATGGCTGAGCGGCGACGCGATCACGCTGGCCGACGTGGCGATCGGCTGCCACCTCGGCTTCGTGACGGTGCGCGCGCCGCAGTTCTTCTCGGCGCAGGCGTGTCCGAATCTGGCCCGGCTGGCGCAGCGCCTCGAGGACCGGGAGTCGTTCAAGGCAACAGTGCCGCCGCCGGCCTGAGGGCCAGCCGCCGGGGCGCGGCGGTTCAGCCGCGCATGAACTCCTGGATCTTCTCGCGCACGTCCGGCGGAATCGGCACGGCGGTGTGCGACTTCTGGCTGACGCACACGGCGACCCGATGCATACGCACGCGATCGACGCCATCCCTGCTCACGCCCATCGAGAAGCGCAGCGATGTGCGGCCGAGATGGGTAACGGTCAGCCAGAAGTCAACCAGCTCGCCCATGCGGCTGGTCGCCGTGAAGGTCGTCTCCAGCTTTACCGTCGGCAGGCTCAGGCCGCGCTCCATCAGCAAAGCGTCGAAAGGAATCTCGAGGGCTTCATAAAACCAGTCTTCGACCAGCGCGTTGAAGATGTGGAAGTAGTTCGGATAGAAGACCTGGCCGGTGGCGTCGCAGTGGCTCAGGCGGATCAAGTACGGCTTGATGAAGGTCATCTTCGATCCCCCTACAAATCGGTGCGCAGCTTCCACAGTTCCGGGAACAGCACCACATCGAGCATGCGTCGGAGGTACGCCACGCCGCTGGTGCCGCCGGTGCCCTGCTTGAAGCCGATGATGCGCTCGACCGTGGTCACGTGCC
>JBFINI010000451.1:0-2916 GCA_041611275.1 Burkholderiaceae bacterium | reverse complement strand
GACCGCGTTGGCGATGCCGTATTGCTGGCGCATGCGCTCGTGCGGCGCTTTGCCTCGGAAAACCAGGTCGGGCCGATGACGCTGTTGCCGGACGCGGTGCAGGCGATCGAGCAATATGGCTGGCCCGGCAATGTGCGCGAGATGGAAAACGTCCTCAAGCGCGCAGTCATCCTAGCCGACGGCACGACGATCGGTGCCGCGGATCTCGAGCTCGGCAGCGAGCCGGTGCCGGCGGAGAAGCTCAATCTGCGCCACGTGCGCGACGAGGCGGAAAGGCAGGCCGTGCTGCGGTCGATTGCCCATGCCGATGGAAACCTCAGCCGCGCGTCCGAACTGCTGGGCGTCAGCCGGCCAACACTTTACGATCTGATGCATCGTTTTGGCCTCAAGTAGGGTCGACTTCAGACTAGGGAGTACGGTGATCTCGAATCGGTTTCTTCAAGTGAGAACGCAACGGCTTCTCCTTGTGCTGGCGAGTCTTATCGTCCTCGCGTGCACCACCAAGAGCCCCGATCAGCTCGTCGCGTCCGCCAAGGAGTACCTGGCGAAGCGGGAAATCAACGCGGCAGTCATTCAGTTGAAACATGCGCTGCAGGCGGCGCCAGAGCATGGCGAGGCGCGACTGCTGCTTGGCCAGACGCTGATCCACCAACGCGATTTCGCCTCCGCCGAAAAGGAACTGCGGCGAGCGCTGGAATTGGGACAACCTGCCGACGCAGCGCTGCCGCCGCTTGCGCGCGCAATGAAAGAACAAGGTGAATTCGAGCAATTGGTGCGCGACTTCGGCGAGCGCACGCTTGGCAGCGCCGACGCCCGGGCGACCTTCGGCTCCGTGCTTGGCGAAGCCTATCTGCGGCTCGGACGCAGCAAGGAGGCGGACGAAGCGTTCGCCGCGGCCCTCGCGGCGAATCCCAACTACGCGCCGGCGCGACTTGGTCAGGCACTGATCGCGGCAGTCGGTGGCCATCGGTCGGAGGCGATGAAGATCGTTGAAGAAGTGATCGCCGCCTCACCGGATCTAGCCGAAGCAAGGACGCTGAAGGCTGACCTGCTGTCGGCCGACGGCAAGCGGGCGGAAGCGCGCCAGGCGCTCGAGCAGGCAGTCGAGGCCGACGGCACCTACCTGCCCGCTCGCCGAGCGCTGGCGCAGATGCTCATCGAAGACAAGGCATTCGATCAGGCGACCGCGCAGATCGAGGCCGCGCGCAAGGTGGTGGGCGGTGACCTGTCGCTGACTTATCTCGAAGGCGCGCTGGCATTCGAAAAGGGTGATCTGCAAAAGGCGCGTGACAGTGCGGCGCAGGTACTCAAGCATGCGCCGGCACATGTGCCGACCCTGGTACTGGCCGGTGCGGTCGAGCTGAAATCGAAGCAGTTCGCCACCGGCGAGGCGCACCTGCGCAAAGCCTTGGTCCAGGCGCCGGGGCATGCCGGCGCACGGCGGCTGCTGGTGGGCATTCATTTGCAGAATCGCGAACCGCTGCGTGCGCTCGAAACGTTACAGCCGCTGCTGGCGACGCCGGCGGCCGAGGATCCGCGGATCATGATGCTGGCTGGCGAAACGTTTCTCGCCAATGGTGACGTCAAGCAGGCTTCACGGTATTTCGCCTCGGCGGCAAGTGCCGACAGCGTCAAGGTCGCCGCGCAGACGCGGCTTGGCCAGATCGCCATGGCGCGCGGCGACCTCGACGAGGGATTCAAGCAGCTGGAAGCGGCAGCCGAACAGGATTCCGGCAATCTTCAGGCAGATCTATCGCTGATTGCGGCGCACCTGAAGCGCAATGAGCTCGACAAGGCGCTGGCCGCCGCCAAGGCGCTGGAAAGGAAGCAGCCGGACAATCCGCTGTCACAGCTGATGCTGGGGACGGTCAACGTCGCGCGTAAAGACATCGCCGCGGCGCGCGGCCATTTCGAGCGGGCGCTGCAGTTGCAGGCGACCTATCTGCCGGCGCTGGCGGCATTGGCCAATCTCGATCTCGCCGAGAAGAAACCGGAGCAGGCCCGCAAGCGCTTCGAGGCCTTCATCGAGAAGCAGCCCAAATTCGAGCAAGGTTATCTGGGACTCGCCGAGCTTCAGGCGCGCACCGGCGGCAAACCGGATGAGATTGCGGCCACGCTGCAGCGAGCCATTGCCGCCGTCCCGCAGGGGGTCAATGCGCGCATCGCCTTGGTCAATCTCCGTTTGCGGGAACGCGACGTCAAGGCCGCATTGCTGGCGGCGCAGGAAGCCGCAGCGTCGTCGCCGAATGAGCCGCGCGTACTGAGCATCCTTGCCACGGCGCAGGAAAACGCGGGGAACGACAAGCAGGCGATCGAAACGCTGAACAAGCTGGTGGCACTGCAGCCGCAGGCGCCGCAGCCGCTGCAGCAGCTGGCTGGACTGCACGTCCGCAATCAGGAATACCAGCTGGCCATCGACGCGCTTCGCAGGGGGCAGCGCCTGGCGCCGGAGGACAGAAACGTCAGGGCCGCGCTCGTTTCGGTCCTGGCGCGCGCCGGCAAGTTCGACGACGCGATGAAGGAAACCAAGGCGATGCAGTCGGCAGCGCCGAAATTCGCCGGGGCGCATGCGCTGGAGGCCGAGGTGCACGCCGCGCAAAAGAAGTGGGCAGAAGCCGAACGCGCCTATCGGGAGGCGCTGAGGCTCGAACCCGACGCTGGCCGCATTGCGGCGCAGTTACACGGCGTGCTGACCGCCGCGGGCAAGAGCGGCGAGGCTGAGGCGCATGCTCGCAAGTGGCTGGCAGAGCATCCGAAAGACTCAATGATGCGTTTGTATCTGGCCGACCATGCACTGCAGGCTAAGAACAACAAGGCAGCTTTCGGTCTGTATCAGGAAGTGATTGCTCTGGAGCCGAACAATGCGATCGCGCTGAACAATCTTGCGTTCGTCGCTGGCGATCTGGGCGACGCGCG
>JBFINI010000450.1:0-2923 GCA_041611275.1 Burkholderiaceae bacterium | reverse complement strand
CCACGCCGGCGGCGATGGCGGCGAACGGGTTGGTGCCGCTCGACGCACACAGCCGCACCGTCGAGGTCGAGGCATTCTGCTCATGGTCGGCGTGCAGGATGAAGATGCGGTCCATCGCCCGCACCAGCACGTCGTTCGGCTTGTAGTCCTCGCACGGCGTGGCGAACATCATGCGCATGAAATTGCCAGCGTATGACAGCTCGTTGCGCGGATAGATATACGGCTGGCCAACTGTGTACTTGTAGGCCATCGAGACCAGCGTCGGCATCTTGGCGATCAGGCGGATCGCGGAGACCTCCCGCTGCCAGGGGTCATTCAGGTTCATCGAATCCGGATAGAAAGCCGACAGCGCCCCGACCAGCCCGGTCAGCACCGCCATCGGGTGCGCGTCACGGCGAAAGCCGCGCATGAAGAACTGCATCTGCTCATTGACCATCGTGTGATGGGTCACACGATTGACAAAATCTTCCCGCTGCGACTTGTTCGGCAGCTCGCCAAAGAGCAGCAGATAGCAGGTTTCAAGATAGTCGCATTTGGTGGCCAGCTGCTCGATCGGGTAGCCGCGATAAAGCAGTTCGCCCTTGTCGCCGTCGATGTAAGTGATGGTTGAGTTGCACGAGGCCGTCGACATGAATCCCGGGTCGTAGGTGAACTTGCCGGTCTTGCCGTAGAGCTGCCGGATGTCGATCACGTCCGGCCCGACCGAACCCTTGTAAAGGGGCAGCTCGAGCGACGGCGAACCGTCGGAGAAGGACAGGGTCGCCTTGCCATCAGCGGGGGTCAGAGTCATTGAACCTCCTTCGTCGAATCCGGTTCGGTTGCGATTCAGGCCGAGCGCACGAGCGCCAGCAACGCGCGCATTTCAACTGATGCCAGGGCCGACGGCAGCTCCGTACGGGCCAGCAGCAGATCGAGCAGCTCGCTATCGGGCAATTCAAGCAGTTTCAGCAACGCCCGGTTCTGCGTTGCATCAAGAGTGTTGCCGAAGCGATCAAGGAATCGACCGATCAGCAGGTCGTTTTCGAGCAGACCCCGGCGAGCACGCCAGCGCAGGCGGCGCAAAGCCGCCGGGTCGACCCCCGCCGGTGTCTCGTCAGCAGACTTTCGGTCGATGGCCGGGGCCTGCATCGGCGTCACCTAGCGTGGCAGGGGAGAGGTCAAACCGCCCTTCTGACCATCAATTCCTTGATCTTGCCGATGGCCCGGGTCGGATTCAGCGACTTCGGACAGACGTCGACGCAGTTCATGATGGTGTGGCAACGGAACAGGCGGTACGGATCCATCAGGTTGTCGAGCCGCTCGTTGGTCGCCTGGTCGCGGCTGTCGGCGATGAAGCGGTAGGCCTGCAGCAGGCCGGCCGGGCCGACGAACTTGTCCGGGTTCCACCAGAAACTCGGGCAGCTGGTCGAGCAGCAGGCGCAAAGAATGCACTCGTACAGGCCGTCGAGCTCCTCGCGCTCCTCCGGCGATTGCAGCCGCTCCTTCTCCGGCGGCGGCGTGTCGTTGATCAGGAAGGGCTTGATCGAGTGGTACTGGTTGAAGAAGTGCGTCATGTCGACGATCAGGTCGCGGATCACCGGCAGTCCGGGCAGCGGCTTCAGGACGATCGGCTCCTTCAGCTCGCGCAGATTGGTGACGCAGGCCAGGCCGTTCTTGCCGTTGATGTTCATCGCATCGGAACCGCAGACGCCCTCACGGCAGGAGCGACGGAAGGCGACGCTGTCGTCGACATTGCTCTTCATGCGCATCAGCGCGTCGAGCAGCATCTTGTCGGTCGGCGCCAGCTCGACCTCGAGATTCTGCATGTAGGGCTTGGTGTCCTTGTCCGGGTTGTAGCGGTAGATCTGGAACTTGACGACCCGGACACCGACGGCAGTGGCAGCGACGGCAGTGTTCTCGTTGGCGCTCGTGGCGGTCATCTGGCAGTGGCTCCGTCAGAACGTACGTTTCTTCGGCTCGAAAGTCTCGACCGAAATCGGTTTCATGTTGACCGGTTTGTAGGCGAGCCGGTTGTCGTCGGAGTACCACAGCGAATGACGCATCCAGTTGGAGTCGTCGCGCTCCGGATAATCGTCACGCGCGTGCGCGCCCCGGCTCTCAGCACGTGCTTCGGCGGAAACAATCGTCGCCCGCGCCGTCTCGATCAGGTTGTCGAGTTCGAGCGCCTCGATCCGTGCCGTATTGAACACCTTCGACTTGTCGATGATCGCCACCTGCTTGCGCCGTTCGTCGAGCTCGGCGATCTTGCGGGCGCCTTCCTTCAGCAGATCGCCGGTGCGAAACACGCCGCAATGCTTCTGCATGGTGCGACGAATGTCATCGGCAACGTCCTGTGTGCGCTCGCCGTCGTTGCGCGAGTCCAGCGCAGCCAGCCGGGCCATCGTCGCCTCGCCCGCATTGGCCGGAAGCGGCTTGTTTTCGCGCGGCTCCTTGCGCAGTACGTTGACGATGTGGTCGCCGGCCGAGCGGCCGAACACCACCAGGTCGAGCAGTGAATTGGTGCCCAGCCGATTGGCGCCATGCACCGACACGCAGGAGCATTCGCCGATCGCGTACAGCCCGCCGACCACCGCATTCGGGTTGTCGCCCTTCGGCGCGACCACCTGCCCGTGATAGTTGGCCGGCACGCCACCCATCTGGTAGTGGATCGTCGGCACCACCGGGATGGGCTCGCGGATCGGGTCGACGTTGGCGAACTTGATGGCGATCTCGCGGATCGACGGCAGCCGCTTCATGATCGTCTCGGCGCCGAGATGATCGAGCTTCAGCAGCACGTGGTCCTTTTCCGGCCCGCAGCCGCGCCCTTCCTTGATTTCCTGGTCCATGCTGCGCGAGACGAAGTCGCGCGGCGCCAGGTCCTTCAGCGTCGGCGCGTAGCGCTCCAGGAAGCGCTCGCCCTTGTCGTTGAGCAGGATGCCGCCCT
>JBFINI010000449.1:0-2923 GCA_041611275.1 Burkholderiaceae bacterium | reverse complement strand
GCGAAGGTGACGCCGGCGGCCTTGACCGGCTGCAGGTCACAAGGGGCCAGCAGACGCCCGGCCGGTCCGCCGGTTTCGCTGTCGCCGAGAAAGTCTTCCAGCTGGCCGAGTGCGGGAAAGCGTGTGCGATGCGCCAGGGCGCCGGACAGGTCGGTTCGCGCGAACAGGCCGGCGATAGTGGTCGAAACGCCAGTCAAGTTGCGCACGACGTCGCCGTCAATCAGCACCGGGCACGGCCCGCGTGCAGCGTTCGACCATACGCGGCCGATCAGCAGCGCATCGCCGGCATCGTTCGGCAGGACCTCGCTTGCAGCAAGGCGACGGACGGCGGCTGCGGCCATGGACGCTCCTTTCTCAAAAGGAAGCGATCGTAAGGCCGCATCGGGCGGCGGCGGGCAACGCGTGGCCGACAGCTCGTCAATCAGCACGGCACTCAGCGGCGCGGCCGATGGGCGTTGATCAACGCCGCGGCGATTGAATAGCCGGGCGGTATCTCCGGGAACTCGTCGTCAGGCCCGAACCAGCGCGCTTCGGTGATCTCGTCTTGGTCGATCGTCAGCTCGCCGCCGGCGTATTCGGCGGTGAAGGCGATCATCAGCGAGTGCGGAAACGGCCACGACTGGCTGGCGAAATACCGCAGTTCCTTCACCTGCACGCCGACTTCCTCAAATACTTCGCGGTGAATCGCGTCTTCGATTGACTCGCCGGCCTCGACGAAGCCGGCCAGTGCGGTGAAGCGGCTGGTCGCCAGCCGCGCGTGCCGCGCGAGCAGAATCTCTTCGCCGCGCCTGACCAGCGTCATCATCGCCGGGGAGACGCGCGGATAGGCGAGGTGGCCGCAGGCCGGGCATTTGAAACAGCGCTCGCCGGCAACGCTTTGCATTGGCGTGGCACAGGCGCCGCAGTAACGATGCGTGCGCGCCCATTCGGCGAGCTGGAAGGCGCGTCCGGCCACCGCGAGCTTTGCCTCGTCCATCGCGCCGAACAGGCGGCGCAGTCCGCTGAAGGTGTAGCCGTCGAGCGGCGCCGTTTCGCGCTCGACCCAGGCGGCGCCACAGAAATGCTCGCCGAGCAGGCCGACCGGCAGCCGTTGCGCCGCAGTGATGCCGAACGCCGCGCACACCGATTCATCGGGCAGCGCCAGGTCGGCCTCGCGGATCAGCAGTTCGTGGCCGCGAAAGACAAAGTTCAGTGAATACCGGGCTGGCTGCTCGGTGAGTAAGGGGACAAAGCCGGCGGGCGTGATAAGCATGGCGGTGTGAGGCGAGCGGGAACCACGGCGGCAGTATGCGCGCGATGTTCGCCGCCGCCGAGAGCGCGCTCGGACTGCGCAGTCACTTGACCGGGGATGGCCGATCGCGCACCAGCAGCACGTCGGCGTTGACCATCAGCGCCACGTTCGACGTCACGCTGCCCAGCAGTGCCGCCTCCAGCGGGCGCTTGCGGCGCGCGCCGAGGACGACCAGATCGGCGCTCCAGTCCTCGGCTTCGCGCGCGAGCATCAGTCCCGGCGGGCCGTGGTCGAGTTCCGGGTGGCAGCGTCCGGCCAGCGGGCCGAGTCGCGCAATGAAGTCATCGAGCGACTGCTGCGCAGCGCGGCGTGCGCGCTTGCGGTAGTGCGCCTCGGCTTCCGGATTGGCCTGGCCAATGAACAGTTCGGCAGCGAATGGATCCTCGTAGGCGTGCACCAGCGTCAGTTCGGCGCCGGGACACAGTTCGGCGGCGAAGCGCAGCGCCCTGGCCGAAGCCTCGCCGAGCGAGACGCCGGCGAGCACCTGCGCGTAGTCGTTTGCGGTCTCGTTGCGCACGATCAGGATCGGTGCATCGCAACGTTCGAGCAGCGCCAGCGCCGTGCTGCCAAGCACGGTTTCGCCGACCAGGCTGCGACCGTGCGCTCCGACGACGACCAGCTCGGCCTGTGTCCGCCGCGCGAAGGCGGCGATCTCGTCGCGCGGATCGCCTTCGAGCACGGCCGTCTGCACCTCGCGCAGTGTTGCCGCCTGCTGCAGGCTGTCGGCGCTTTCGCGCAGGCGGTCGCGGATCATGTCGGTGCTCGCCGGCACCTCGGCACCAGCAAACCAGGCGCGCAACTGCCCGAGCCAGTCGTCAGGCAGCACAGTGACGAGCTGCAGCGAAGCGCCGTGCGCGGCGGCCAGACGCGCCGCGCGCTGCAGCGCGCGCTGGCTGGCGCGCGAGAAGTCGGTGGCGGCGACGATTCGTTCGATCGGCATCGTGGGCTCCTTGCGCAATCCGCTCAAGCAGTGAACTCGGCCGCCAGCGTGCGCGCGGCGTGATCGGCGGCATCCTGGAATGGCCGCAGCAGCAAATCTGGCCGTGTGCGTGACAGCCGGCGCACGTCGTCGGCGGTGCGCGCGGCCAGCGCGATGCGACCAGGGTAATGATGCGCGCGCAGCGCAGCGATCAGGCCGAGCGCGACGTCCGTATCGGGCAGCGTCACGACCGCCCACTGCGCCGAGCCGAGCGGCAGGTCGTCGAGCAGACCCGGATCGGAGGCGTCGCCGAAGCGCACCGGCACGGCGGCGTGGGCGGCACTGCGCACCAATTCGGGGTCGAAGTCGACGCCGAGCACGCGGCGGCCTTCATGCGTCAGCTGCTCGGCCAGCCGGCGGCCATAGCGGCCCATGCCGAAGACCAGCACCTGCGGCGGTATCGCTTCCTCGGGCGGCGCCAGCGGGCCGCGCACTTCGCGATACGGCACCTTGCGTTCGAAGACGGCAATGGCCGGCGCCAGCCATTCATACAGCCGCTCGGAGTACAGGATCATGTAGGTCGAGGCGGCGATGGTGACGATGCCCACCGTGGTGGTCACTGCCAGTGCATTGCCGCCGATGTGGCCGAGCGCGGCGCCCATCGCCACGAAGACGATCGAGAACTCGCTGATCTGCGCCACCGTCAGCCCGGC
>JBFINI010000448.1:0-2925 GCA_041611275.1 Burkholderiaceae bacterium | reverse complement strand
CCAGGCGTAGAGATCGAAAAAATGCTCGCGGCCGGAGACGATGCGTGCGCCCTTGAGCTGGAACACGATGCAGCAACCGACATCGAGGCGTCTGCCATTGCGCTCGGCGCTGTTGTGATGAATGCCGACCACGCGGCCGTCGTCGCTGGCGAGCACGTGCTGCAGCGCGACCATAAAGCTTCCATTCGTCTCGGCGCAATAGCGGCCGAACTGGGTGAACACCGCCGCGCGTCCGCGGCAATTGCCGGCGGCGGGGCCGCGCCCGGGCGTGTGCCACGAGGATTTCTCGTCGAACAATTCGGCGAGTGTCTTGATATCGCCCTCGTTGAAGGCTTGATAGGCGCGGCGGACGACTTCGGCGTTTGCGTCGGCGGTGCTCATCGCGGCCATCGGGTCGTTTATCGCGCTCATCTCTGATATGCCTTGTGCTTTGCCGAGGTGTCGTTCTTGGCGACGGCTGCACTGTGACGCGGCAAGCCCTGAGGCGTCCTTAAGCGGCGCCTAAATGTTCCTAAATGCGGCCTGCCGGGTCAGAATGCCCCGGCATTGCGGCCGGCCATGCCCTGACGAGGAGGACGCTTGAACGCGGTCTACAGCGCAGGCAGTCTCGAAGTGCGCCCGGCGGAGCGCCGCGTGCTGCTGCGCGGCGAGCCGTTGGCGCTGGGCACGCGGGCTTTCGATCTACTGCTGGCGCTGATCGAGCATCGTGACCGCGTGGTGAGCAAAGACGAGTTGCTCGCGCTTGCGTGGCCTGGGGTGGTGGTGGAGGAGAACAACCTCACCGTGCAGGTCTCGGCGCTGCGCAAGGTGATCGGCGCCGAGGCCATCGCCACCGTCGCCGGGCACGGTTATCGCTTTGCGCTGCCGATTTCCGAGACCGAAAACACGCAATCGTCCGGGTCAATGGCGCCGGCATCGGTGCCGAACAACCTGCCGGCCGAACGTTCCACCTTCATTGGCCGCGAGCCGCAGATCGCGGCGGTGCGGCAGCTGCTGCACGCGCACCGCCACGTCACCCTCACCGGCATCGGCGGCGCCGGCAAGACAAGACTGGCGCTTCGCGCTGCGGCGCTTGAACTGCAACGCTTCACTGACGGCGTCTACTTCGTCGACCTCGGCCCCGTGTCCGACGCGCGCTTCGTGGTGCCGGCAGTGGCCTCGGCCTGCGACGTGACGGCGGGCGACTCACCCATCGGCTCATCGCGCACGCTGACGCACCGGCTGGTGGCGGCGCTGGCCCCGCGTAAAGCCTTGCTGGTGGTCGACAACTGCGAGCACCTGCTCGACGCCAGCGCCGAGCTGATCGACACGCTGCTCAACCACTGCACGCGCCTGGCGGTACTGGCCACCAGCCGCGAGGCGCTGGCGCTCGAGGGCGAACAGCTGCTGTCAGTGCCGCCGTTGTCGCTGCCCGTGGGCGAGCTCGGCGAGCAGGTCAGCGATGCCATGCGCCTGTTTGCAGAGCGCGCGCGCGCGGCCAATGCGGACTTCGTGCTCGACGCGAGCACGCGCGAGCCGGTGGCCGAGATCTGCCGCCGCCTCGACGGCATCCCGCTGGCCATCGAGTTCGCGGCGGCCCGCATGGCGCAGCTTTCGGCGGCCGAAGTGGCCGAGCGCCTCGACGACCGTCTGCGCCTGCTCGGCGGCGGGCGCCGCCGACTGGCGCATCAGCAAACACTGGCGGCGACGCTCGACTGGAGCCATGGACTGCTTTCCGAGCGCGAGCAGACGCTGTTCCGGCGCCTCGCGGTGTTTGCCGGCGGCTTCAGCCTGGGCGCGGCCGAAAGCATCTGTAGCGGTGATGGCATCACGAGCGCCGAAGTGCTGGGGCTGCTGGCGTCGCTGGTGAGCAAGAGCCTTGTCGTCGCGAGCACCGATGACGGCTTTGGCGACACCCGCTACCGCCTGCTCGAAACCGTGCGCCTGTACGCCGCGGACAAACTCGAAGCCGCCGGCGAAACAGTTAACTGGCGCGCGCGCCACCGCGACGCCTGGCTCGCCTGGCTGCAGGCCATCCCGCTTCAGGCGCTGACGATCGACCTTGACGCCATCGCGGAGGTCAGCCGCGAGATCAACCACCTGCGCAGCGCTGCCCTGGCCTGCGTGGCGGACGACCGCCCGGAGCTGCTGGCGCGCCTGGCCGGCCGCGTGCTCGGCCTGTACCACACCGGCAACTGGTACCGCTTCTCCGCCCAGCTGCTCGAGCAGGCGCTGGCGCAGGCGCACCGCCTGACGGCATACGAGCGCGTGGCCTGCCATGCTGCGCTGTCCGTCATGTACTTCATGGGCAACGACGCGATCATCGGACTGCGCCATGCCGAGCAAGCGCTCGACGGCGCAGCGGACCAATGCTCCGAGCTGGGCGAACTGCAGACCGCCGCGTTGACGATGCGCGGCTTCGGGCTTGCCGTCCAGGGCTCGCTGCCGGGCGCGGACGCCGGCCTGGCCGAACGCGCGCGCCGCGATGCGGCGCAGGCCGTCGCGCAGGCGGTTGCGCTGGCGCCGGGCTGGCGCGCGTTCTGCCAGATCTGGGCCGCCGATGTGGAGATGATGCTGGGCGACGCCCTAGCCTCTGCGGGCTGGGCGCAGGCGGCCGAGCGCTCGTGCCACGAAGCGGCCATCCCACGCAGCTGGGTGCTGGGCTCTGCGCTCACCAAGGCCACCGTGACGCAGCACTTGCTCAGCCGTCACGCGGAAGCGCTGGCCACCGCGCTGCGCGCACTGGCGCACTTCCGCAGCCTGCGCGAACCGCGCCCGGCCATGATCGATGGTTGGACGGTCGAGTTGGCGCCGGCCCTCCACATGGGCGGCCGGCCGGCGCTGGCACAGCAGGTGCTGCGCCAGGGCGCGATCGCCCTGCGGCGCAACGGCGTGGACCAGGCGCCCAACCAGTTCCTGATCGTGGCCGCTGCCGTTGAGGCGCTG
>JBFINI010000447.1:0-2940 GCA_041611275.1 Burkholderiaceae bacterium | reverse complement strand
TGGTGCTGGCGGCCATCGCACTCAAGCTCGGCGCCTACGGCTTCCTGCGCTTTTCGCTGCCGATCGTGCCCGACGCAGCGCAGCAACTCGCGCCGGTGGTGATCACTCTGTCACTGATCGCGGTGGTCTACATCGGCTTCGTCGCCCTGGTGCAGACCGACATGAAGAAGCTGGTGGCTTACTCGTCGATCTCGCACATGGGCTTCGTCACCCTCGGCTTCTTCATCTTCAACCCGCTCGGCATCGAAGGCGCGCTGGTGCAGATGATCTCCCACGGGTTCGTCTCGGGCGCCATGTTCCTTTGCATCGGCGTTCTCTACGACCGCATGCACTCGCGCGAGATCGCCGACTACGGCGGCGTGGTCAACACCATGCCCAAGTTCGCGGCGTTTGCGGTCTTCTTCGCGATGGCCAACTCCGGCCTGCCCGGCACCAGCGGCTTCGTCGGCGAGTGGATGGTGATCCTGGGCACGGTCCAGGCCAACTTCTGGCTTGCCGCGCTCGCCGCCACCGCGCTGATATTCGGAGCCGCCTACAACCTGTGGATGGTCAAGCGCGTCTACTTCGGCGAGGCGGCCAATGACCAGGTCAAGGCGCTCGCCGACATCGACCGCCGCGAGTTCCTGATGCTGGCGCTGCTGGCCGTCGCGGTGCTCTGGATGGGCGTCTATCCGAAGCCGTTCACCGACGTGATGCATGAATCGGTGGTCCAGCTGCTGCAGCATGTTGCGCAGACCAAGTTGAACTGAGGCCGGCGATGAGCGAGATGAACTGGCAAGTCCTCTATCCCGAGATCGTGTTGCTGGCGATGGCCTGCGTCATCGCGATCGTCGACCTCTTCGTCACCGACCCGGCTCGAAGGCTCACCTTCTGGCTGACCCAGGCGACCCTGGCCGCGGTGGCCTTGCTGCACCTGCAGGCACTGAATGCGGGGCAGTCGATGTTCGGCATGCAGGGCATGGTGGTGGCCGACCCGCTCGGCCACCTGCTGGCCCTGTCGGCCGCGCTGTCGGTGATGGTGACGCTGGCCTACGCCCAGCCCTATATCGCCCCGCGCGACATGATGAAGGGCGAGTTCTTCACGCTCGCGCTGTTCGTCCTGCTCGGCGTGTGCGTGATGGTTTCGGCCAACAATTTCCTGGTCGTCTACCTCGGCCTCGAGCTGATGAGCCTGTCGTTGTACGCGCTTACCGCGCTGCGCCGCGACCACGGCCAGTCGACCGAAGCCGCGATGAAGTACTTCGTGCTCGGGGCACTGGCCTCGGGCTTCCTGCTCTACGGTCTGTCGATGATGTACGGGGCCACCGGCACTCTGGACATCCAGCGCGTGTTCGAGGTCATCGGCAAGGGCCAGGCCAACCAGCAGGTCCTGGTCTTCGGCCTGGTCTTCATCGTCGCCGGTCTGGGTTTCAAGTTCGGTGCCGCACCGTTCCACATGTGGGTGCCCGATGTCTACCATGGTGCGCCGACGGCGGTCACGCTGCTGATTGCCGGCGCGCCGAAGCTGGCTGCCTTCGGGATCGCGATGCGCCTGCTGGTCGAAGGCATGCTTGGCCTGGCGACCGACTGGCAGCAGATGCTGGTGGTGATGGCGGTGGCGTCGTTGCTGATCGGCAATCTGGCCGCCATCGCGCAGTCCAACCTCAAGCGCCTGCTGGCCTACTCGGCCATCGCGCAGATCGGCTTCGTGCTCCTCGGGCTGGCCTCGGGCGTGGTCAGCGGCAACACCCTGTCGGGCGGCAATGCCTACAGTTCGGCGCTGTTCTACATGGTGACCTACGTGCTGACCACGCTGGGTTCCTTCGGCGTCGTCATGCTGCTTGCGCGCCAGGGCTTCGAGTGCGACGAGATCAGCGACCTCGCCGGACTGAACCAGCGCAGCCCGTGGATGGCCGCGGTGATGGCGCTGTGCATGTTCTCGCTGGCCGGCATTCCGCCGCTGGTCGGCTTCTACGCCAAGCTGGCGGTGCTGCAGGCACTGGTCACGACCAACGTCACTGCCTACCTGTGGCTGGCGGTGATCGCGGTGCTGCTGTCGCTGATCGGCGCTTACTACTACCTGCGTGTCGTCAAGGTGATGTATTTCGACGAGCCCGCCCCTGGCGCGCTGGCCGTCAGCGGGGAGCGCGGCGTGCAGGCGCTGCTGGCGGCCAATGGCGCCGCCGTGCTGCTGTTCGGCCTGCTTCCGGGCGCGCTGATGGAGATGTGCAAGTCTGCCATCGTCCGCGCGCTGGCGACCTGAGTGGCCGAGGACAAGCACCTCGCGGAGTCCCTGGTGCGATCCGAGCCAGTGTGGCGCGGCCGCCTGCTCGACGTACGCCGCGACACCGTGGCCCTGCCCGATGGGGCGCATGCCACGCGCGAATACATCGTGCACCCGGGCGCGGTGATGGTTGTGCCGCTGCTGCCCGACGGGCGCCTCCTGATGGAGCGTCAGTATCGCTACCCGATGGGACGCGTGATGCTCGAGTTCCCGGCCGGCAAGCTCGACCCGGGCGAGGCGCCATTCACCTGCGCGGTACGTGAACTGGCCGAAGAAACCGGCTACCGCGCTGCCGAGTGGGCGCATGCCGGATTGCTCAACAATGCGGTGGCCTACTCGACCGAAGCCATCGACATCTGGTTTGCCCGCGAGCTCACGGCTGGTGCGGCGCAACTCGAGGCCGGCGAGTTCCTCGAGACCGTGGTCTGCTCGGCCGACGAACTCGATGCCCTGTGCGCGCGTGGCGAGGTCACCGATGCCAAGACGATGATCGGCCTGCTTTGGTTGCAAAAGTGGCACGCCGGCGCATGGCCATTGGCCTGGCAGCCTGCACCATGACGTGCCGTTCCGTATCATCGGCTCGATGAAAGTCATCGACCTGCGCTGCCAAAACGGACATGGCTTCGAGGGCTGGTTCGCGAGCGACGACGAGTTCCTCGAGCAGAACGGTCGCCAGC
>JBFINI010000446.1:0-2950 GCA_041611275.1 Burkholderiaceae bacterium | reverse complement strand
TCGAGGTCGATCGGCTGCAGCAGCGCGCAACCCTGCGCGTTCCAGTAGTTCTGCAGGCGGAGGATGGTTTCCTGAAAGCTGATCATGTGGGTGCCTGCAACGCCGCGTGTAGGCGTCGATGCGGCGGTGATTTCCGGCGACGAATCTTAACGGCTGCGCCGAGCGCGAAGTTCCGCGACCAATCCGGCGCCAAGCATCAGCACGATCAGCACCAGTGCCGGCGCATCGCCGAAGCGCAGGTAGGGAGTGTCGCCGCCGTGACCCTGGATCGAACCGTTGAGAACGCCGCGCGTCAGATACGGGAGCTGGGCAACCACGTTGCCGCGCGCATCGATGATCGCGGTGGCGCCCGTATTGGTCGCGCGCAGCATCGGCCGGCCGGTTTCCAGCGCCCGCAGGCGTGAGATCTGCAGGTGTTGCGGCAGTGCCAGCGAATCGTTGAACCAGCCGAGGTTTGACAGGTTCAGCAGCAGTGTCGGCGCTTGCGCGGGGTCGCGCCAGAACTGGCGGATCTCGGCGCCGAACAGGTCCTCGTAGCAGATGTTGACCGCAATGCGCTGCCCCGCCAGGCGCAGCGGCGGCTGATAGGCGTCACCGCGTTGCTGATCGCCGATCGGCATCTTCATCAAGTCGACGAACCAGCGAAAGCCCCACGGAATGAACTCGCCGAACGGCACCAGATGGCGCTTGCTGTAACGCTGCGGTATTCCGGTGCCCGGCGCGAGGCCGACCGCGCTGTTGTAGTAGTGACCGGCGGGCTGCTCGATGAAGATGCCGAAGATCAGCGCCGCGCCGTCGCGGCCCGGGACATCGGTCAGCGCGCCCACAGTCGGTTCCGGCAGATGCGACAGCGGCAACGGCAGCACCGATTCCGGCAGCACCACGAGATCAGCCTTGCCTGCGTCGCGCAGCAGCGGCAGGTAGGCCTCTTCGCTGAGCTTCATGCCACCATCGGCGAATTTCAGGTTCTGCGGCACGTTGCCCTGGAGCAGTTGCACGTGGATCGGCGCACCAACCGCTCGTGTCCATTCGATGCTGCGCAGCGACTGGCCGACAGCCAGCAGCGCAGCGATGCCGATCAGCAGCGCAAACGGCCGCGCACGGTGGCCGCGCCGCTGGCGAATTGCCAGTGCCAGGGCGCCGGCGATCCATGCGCCGAGCAACGTGATGCCGTGCACTCCGGCGACCGGCACGTAGCCGGCCAGCGGGCCGTCGGTGTGCGCATAGCCGCTGGCGAGCCACGGAAAACCGGTGAACAGCACGCCGCGCAGCCATTCGGTGCCTGCCCATGCGGCCGGCAGAACGACCAGCGCGCGCAGTGCTGGTGTCGACGTCGACCTTGCGGCCAGCCCCAGCGCCAACGCTGGATAGAGCGCGAGAAATGCGCAGAAGCCGGCGGTGGCCAGCCCTGCCAGCAGCACCGGCATCTCGCCGTAGACGTGCATGCTGACGTAGACCCACGACACGCCGACGCCGAACCAGCCACCGCCGAAGGCAAACCCGGCAAGCGCAGCGGCGCGTGGTCGTTCGATCGTCAGCGTCAGGGCGAACAGTCCGGACAGGGCCAGCCACTGCAGCCACGGCAGGTGCCACGGTGCGAAGGCCATGGCATGGGCGACACCCAGCGCTGCGGCCAGCGCAGGGCGCGTCCATGTGATAACGAACGGCGGGAGGGCGGAGACCAAAGGCGCGGCCGGCGATCAGGGCGCGCGCAGTCTAACGAGCCAGGACGATCAGGACGGAGTCAGCGGATCCGGGCGGCAACACGGCGGCTCAGGGTCGCGCCGCTATCGACGCGGATCGATGCGTGCCAGCAGTCGCGTCGATGCGCGCCTCGGCGCCTGCACCGCATGCAACCAGACGAACATGCCGATCGCCGCGCCGATGAAGAACAGCACCAGACCGAGGCCGGTCATGTCGGCAACGTAGCTGGCCACGCCCAGCAGCAATATGACGACGGCGATCAGATGGCCTTTCATCCTTCTCCCTCGGCAGCGGTGGTCGGGTTCACATGGTCAGGGACAGACGGTCATTGCGCCGGCCGCGACTCGGCGTCGGCGAACTCACGCGCCACCGTCTTGGGCAGCCGGGTGACGAGCAGCAGATCAAGCTGGCGAGCATCGGCGCGCAGCACCTCGACGCGCAGGCCGTCGATGTCCATCGAGTCGCCGCGCTTGGGCACACGGCCAAAGTGATCGGTGACCAGGCCGCCGATGGTGTCGAACTCCTCGTTCGGAAAGGTGGTGCCGAAAGCTTCGTTGAACGCCTCGATCTCGGTCAGTGCCTTGACGCGGAAGCGGTCGCCCTTATCGGCGACGATGTTGTCGACCGGCTCGTCGAAGTCGTATTCGTCCTCGATGTCGCCGACGATCTGCTCGAGCACGTCCTCGATCGTGATCAGGCCGGCCACGCCGCCGTATTCGTCGACGACGATCGCCATGTGATTGCGATTGGCGCGGAAATCCCGCAGCAGCACGTTCAGCGGCTTGGACTCCGGGATGAACACCGCCGGCCGCAGCATCGCGCGCAGGTCGAAGTCCTCTTCCGTGTAATAGCGCAGCAGATCCTTGGCGAGCAGGATGCCGATCACATGATCGCGGTTGCCTTCGTAGGCCGGAAAGCGCGAATGCGCGGTCTCGATCACGCGGCCGATCCATGATTCGACCGGCTGGTCGATATCGACCACGTCCATCTGCGAGCGCGGCACCATCAGGTCGCGCGCGCGCAGCTCGGAAACCTGCAGCACGCCCTCGATCATCGACAGCGCGTCGGCGTCGAGCAGGTTGCGGCTGTGCGCCTCCTGCAACGCTTCGAGCAGTTCTTCCCGGTTCTCGGGCTCGCGGAAGATGAACGCGGTCAGGCGTTCGAGAAGGGTTCGATGATGCTGATGAGTCGCCGAGCGACTCGAGGGAGGTTCTGACATCGATGTCGGACAGCCGGAGCTGCCCGG
>JBFINI010000445.1:0-2959 GCA_041611275.1 Burkholderiaceae bacterium | reverse complement strand
TGTGCTGATGACCATGCTCGACGTGGCGATGGCCCACGCCGCGCGCAGCATCCACGCCGATCAGCCCGACTTCGGCCCCGGCGTCGTCACGGTCGAGATGAAGACCAGTTTCATGCGCCCGGCCGAAGGCAAGCTGCGCGCGAATGCCAAGCTGCTGCACCGCAGCTCGACGATGGCCTTCTGCGAAGCCTCGGTGCAGGACGACGACGGCCACCTGTGCGCGCACGCGACGGGCACCTTCAAGTACCTGCGCAAACTGCCCGCCGGGCGGCACATGAAGCCGTCGCAAGCCGGCCGGGAAGCCTGAGCATGGCGTCGATCGTCAATCACCAATGGCTGCTGGCGTCGCGCCCGCAGGGCGAGCCCACACCCGGCAACTTCCGCTTCGTGCAGACGCCGCTGCCCGACCTTGCCGACGGCCAGGTGCTGGTGCGCCACCACTACCTGAGCCTGGACCCGTACATGCGGGGCCGCATGAACGAGGGCAAGAGCTACGCTGCTGCGCAGCCGCTGGAGCAGGTCATGATCGGTGGCAGCGCGGGCGAGGTCGTGGCCTCGAAGAGCGCCCAGTTCGCGGTCGGCGACAAGGTGGTCGGGCAGGGCGGCTGGCAGGAATACGCGGTCGTCGATGCGTCGCAGCGCGGCGTGCTGCGCAAGGTCGACACGACGCGCATTCCGTTGTCGGCCTACCTCGGCGCCGTCGGCATGCCTGGCGTGACCGCCTGGTACGGCCTGACCCAGATCATCGTGCCCAAGGCCGGCGAAACCCTGGTCGTCAGCGCCGCATCGGGCGCCGTCGGCGGCGTCTTCGGGCAACTGGCCAAGGTGCGTGGCTGCCGTGCGGTGGGCCTGGCCGGCGGGCCCGAGAAGTGCGCCTACGTCGTCGACGAACTCGGCTTCGACGCCTGCATCGACTACAAGCGGCATCCCGACCTGAAGGCTTTGTCGCGCGCCCTGAAGGAGGCTTGCCCCGACGGCATCGACGGCCACTTCGAGAACGTCGGCGGCCTGATCCTCGACGCCGCGATGCTGCGCGCCAACGCCTTCGCCCGCATCGCGATGTGCGGCATGATCGCCGGCTACAACGGCGCGCCGCTGCCGATGGCCAATCCGTCACTGATCCTCGTCAACCGCATGAAGGTCGAAGGATTCATCGTCAGCGAACACATGGAGCTGTGGCCGCAGGCGCTGAAGGAACTCGGTGCGCTTGTCGCCAGTGGCAAGCTGAAGTACCGCGAGACGATTGCCCAGGGCCTGGCCAGTGCGCCCGAGGCCTTCATCGGGTTGCTCAAGGGCAGGAACTTCGGCAAGCAGTTGGTGAAGCTGGTGTGAGCCTGCGGGCGCGAAGGCAAGCGGTGAACTGGACCTGGCAGCGCTTCGAGGAACTCGGCGTCGACAACCTGCATGACGCCCTGCAACTGCGCGCCCGTGTCTTCATCCTCGAACAGGGCCCTTACCTCGACGTCGACGGGCTCGACCGCGAGGCCTGGCACCTGCTCGGCCGCGACGGCGGTGGCGCGCTCGTTGCGTATTTGCGCATCGTCGATCCGGGGCGCAAGTACGAGGAGCCGTCGATCGGCCGCGTGGTCACCGCACCTCACGCGCGCGGCGCGGGGCAGGGCCGCGCCTTGATGCGCGAGGGGCTCGCGGGGTGCGCGCGGCACTGGCCCGGGCGCGCGATCCGCATCAGTGCGCAGGCGCACCTGCAACGGTTCTATTCTGCGCTGGGCTTTTCGGCCGTTGGCGACGAATATCTCGAAGACGACATTCCTCACATCGAGATGCTGTGGAGGCCGACATGACCGCGGCGACGCACGAAGTCTTCAACCAGAGCACGCCCTGGTCGGGCGCCAACCTGTTCGAGGGCAATCGTGCGCTGCAGGATGCGCTGGCGTTTCACCGGCCGGGCTACGGCGCGCCGATGCTGGCGGTGCTCGGCCGCGAACTGGGCAGCGCCGAGATGCAGTCGCACGCCCGCCTGGCCAATGTGCACCGGCCGCAATTGCATAGCCACGACCGCTTCGGTCGGCGCATCGATCAGGTCGAATTCCACCCGAGCTACCACAAGCTGCTCGGCACCGCGTTGCGCTACGGACTGCATGGCACGCCGTGGCGGTGCGCGCCGGGCGCGCATGTCGAGCGTGCGGCGGCGTTCATGCTCTTCACCGAGCTCGAACCCTCGGTGCTCTGTCCGGTATCGATGAGCTATGCGGTGACGCCTGCGCTGCGCGCCAACCCGGCCCTGCATGCCGCCTGGAGCGGGGGCCTCGCGGCCACGCATTACGACCCGCGCTTCGTGCCTGCGTCGCAGAAGAGCGCGCTGACGATGGGCATGGGCATGACCGAGAAGCAGGGCGGCTCCGACGTGCGCGCCAACACCACCCGCGCCGTCTTCGACGGCGACGACGCCTGGGGCCGGCGCTTCACGCTCAGCGGCCACAAGTGGTTCTTCTCGGCGCCGATGTGCGATGCCTTCCTGGTGCTGGCCCGAACCGGCAGCGGGGATGCCGGACTGTCGTGCTTCTTCGTGCCGCGCTGGCGCGACGATGGCAGCATCAACCCGATCCGCATCCTGCGCCTGAAAGACAAGCTCGGCAACCACGCCAACGCCAGCGCCGAAGTCGAGTTCGACGGCGATACCAGCGCCTGGCTGGTCGGCGACGAAGGCCGCGGCGTGGCGCAGATCCTGGCCATGGGCGCGCTGACGCGGCTCGACTGTGCGCTTGGCACCGCCGGGCTGATGCGACAGGCGCTGACGCTGGCGATCCACCACACCCGCGAGCGCATGGCCTTCGGCAAGCTGCTGGCCGAGCAACCGCTGATGCGCAACGTGCTCGCCGACCTGGCGCTGGAAAGCGAGGCCGCCACGGCGCTCGCGCTGCGTCTGGCGCATGCCGTCGACAGCAGCGAGAACGGCGGCGATGCCGATGCGACGGGGGCTGCGGATCACGGCCATGAG
>JBFINI010000444.1:0-2959 GCA_041611275.1 Burkholderiaceae bacterium | reverse complement strand
CCTACCGCTCGCGCCAGCAGGCCCGGCGCGGCAAGCGCCCCCGCAATCGCGCCATAATTGTCGCGACCGTACATCTCCACCGGCAGCGCCCCGCGCACAACTGTCATCACGCCATTACTGGCGCCGAACAGCACGGCGAAAAGTGTCAGCCACAACAGGCTGACCTCAGCGATCAGCAGCACAACCATGGACAACGGCAGGGCCAGCGCAGCGATGCGTCCGACCTGCGCCGCGCGGATCCAGCGACTGGCGCCGAACTCCATCAGCCGTCCGGCCACCTGCATCGGGCCGAACAGCGCGCCAATGCCCGCCGCGGCTGCCGGCGACAGCCCGCGGGCCAGTAGCAAGGCAATCAGGTGCGCGGCGATTGCGGAGATGACGACATAGTGCGCCAGGAAGGCGACGGTCAGCGCGCGGAAGCGCGGGTCAGCCCACAGGCGCAGGCGATGACTGCCGCCGAGGCCAGAGCGCTCGACCGCGGGCCGCCCGCCGGATCGGGGCAGCCACCACAGGTGCAGCGGCACACAGACCAGCAGATTGATGGCCGCCAGCCACAGCAGTGCATCGCGCCAGCCAAACCGCTCGATCAGCAGCGTGATGAGCGGCCAGAACACGGTGCTGGCAAAACCTCCAAACAGCGTCAGCACAGTCAGCGCGCGCCGATAGTTGAGCCGATAGACCTGCGCGATCACGGCAAAGGCCGGTTCGTACAACGTGGCCGCCATCACCACCCCCAGGCCGGCCCAGATCGCATACAGCATCGGCAGCGACCTGACCTGTGACAGTGCCGCCAGCAGGAGCACGGCTCCGACGGAACCGAGGGTCATCACGCTGCGCCCGCCCATGCGGTCAATCGTTGCGCCGATGCGCATGGCGCACAGTCCGGAGGCGAGCAAAGCCACCGAAAATGCTCCAGCAACTGCGCTTTTGCCGGCAACAAGTTCGTTCTGCAGCGGTTCAAGCAGCAGGGCAAACGCGTAGTAAATCGAGCCCCAGGAAATGATTTGCGTGACACCCAGGGCGACCAGCAGTTGCCAGGACGCAGCGTCCTCGATCTGACGCGCAGGCGTTGACATGGCTACCGTACGACCCGTGGATCGTGCCGTTGCGGCGGCCGGGTCCCGGCCCGGCATTGAGTTGCGTCAAGTGGCAAGCGCGCGCCGAGCCAACTGCGCGGCCTGTGTTGATCCTGCTCATTCACCACCGGAAGCCGCCATGCATCGTCTTGCCGTTTACGTTCGGAACCAGGGAGTCCCCATGAGAATTGATCGCCGCCGTATGTGGAAACTGGCCACCATGGCCATCGCAATCAGTCTTGTCGCCCCCGCGACTCGCGGGCAAAGTGGCCAGCGGATCGACGCGAAGGCTATGTTCGAGGGGCTGGCCAAGGAAGGCAAGGGATTCGAAATGGTGCCTTCGGTCGGGCCACGCGAACCCGTGTACGTGGTCTTCGATCCCCAGTGCCGCTACTGCGTGAAGTTGTGGCAGGCAGCTAAGCCGATTTCCAGGCAGGTCCGCTTCGTCTGGATGCCGATCGCGCTGCTCAACAGCAAAAGCGAACCGCAAGGCGCCGCGATCCTGTCGGCGCCCAATCCAGCCTCGACGATGGAAGCGCACGAAGCAAGCTTTTCTTCTGGTGGTCTGGCCGCCGGCTCAATGAAGATCGACGATGCGGCGCGCGAAGCGGTACGGGTTAATTCGCGAGTCTTCCGCAACCATAGCGGCGCAACGGTGCCAACCATGGTGTTCCGACACCGCGGCAGCGGCCAGCATTCGGCGGTCGCCGGGGCGCTGGACGGCGACGCGCTGAAGAGTGCACTGGGCCTTTAATAGGGCTGACAGGCGAAAAAAGGCCCGCCGAGGCGGGCCTTTCTTGTTGGGACTGCTCGCGGTTGCCATCGGCGCATCGCGCCAGCAGCTCGCGGCGGACAGGTATTACATGTCCATGCCCATGCCGCCCATGCCGCCCATGCCGCCCATGCCGCCGCCGGGCATGCCGCCGCCGGCGGCAGGCTTGTCCTCGACCAGCTCGGCGACCATCGCGTCGGTAGTCAGCATCAGTCCGGCGACCGACGAGGCATTCTGCAGCGCAGTGCGGGTGACCTTGGTCGGATCGAGCACGCCCATCTCGACCAGATTGCCGTACTCGCCTGTTTGCGCGTTGAAGCCGAAGTTGCCCTTCCCTTCGGCGATCTTGTTGACGACAACGCTCGGCTCGAAACCGCTGTTGGCAACGATCTGGCGCAGCGGTTCTTCCATCGCGCGCAATACGATCTTGATGCCGGCGTCCTGGTCGGTGTTGTCGCCCTTTATTTTGGTCATCGCCTGCTTGGCACGGATCAGCGCCACGCCGCCGCCGGGGATGATGCCCTCTTCAACGGCGGCACGCGTCGCATGCAGCGCGTCTTCGACGCGGGCCTTCTTCTCCTTCATTTCGACTTCGGTCGCTGCGCCAACCTTGATCAGCGCCACGCCGCCGGCGAGCTTGGCGACGCGCTCCTGCAGCTTTTCCTTGTCGTAGTCGGACGTCGCTTCCTCGATCTGGGCGCGGATCGCCTTCACCCGTGCCTCGATGCTCTTGGTATCACCGGCGCCGTCGATAATCGTCGTATTCTCTTTCGCGATTTCGATCTTCTTGGCCTGGCCGAGGTCGGCGAGCGTGGCCTTTTCAAGTGTCATGCCGGTTTCTTCGGCGATGACCGTGCCGCCGGTCAGAATGGCAATGTCTTCGAGCATCGCCTTGCGACGATCGCCAAAACCCGGCGCCTTCACCGCGCAGGTCTTCAGGATGCCGCGGATGCTGTTGACCACCAGCGTGGCCAGCGCTTCGCCTTCGACTTCCTCGGCGATGATCAGCAGCGGACGGCCGGCCTTGGCCACCTGCTCCAGCACCGGCAGCAGGTCGCGGATGTTGGAGATCTTCTTGTCGAACAGCAGGACATACGGGTTCTCCAGGATG
>JBFINI010000443.1:0-2965 GCA_041611275.1 Burkholderiaceae bacterium | reverse complement strand
TCGACCGGCCCTTGCGCGAGTGTTTTCTCGGTCGGCAGTCTTTCGGCCGGCGCACTGCTGGCGGGGCGCTCAGGCGCCCTGCGCTTTTCACTACCCGGCCATCGGGCCGGTTCGGCGATTTCCTGCAGATCGGCGGGCCGTGCCGCGAGTGGCGCTGCCGACGGCGCAGTCGCCACCGATTCGGGCGGTGGCGTCGCCACGGCGACCGCGGCCGGCGGCGGCGCCTCGCGGCCGATCAGGTAGCCGGCCAGAGCAACGAGCAACACGCCAATGGCGATGAGACCGCCCAGCAGCCACGCTCTGGCCCGGGGCGCCGACGTCTCGTCGACGACCAGCGCCGGGGCCGGGTGCGCGTGCAGGCCCGGTACTTCGCCCTGCTCGCGTTCGGAGTCGGCTCGGCGCAGGGCATCGAGGATCAGCGACACGACGCTAGTTCTCCCGCTGCAGACGCGGCTCGTCAACCCCGATCACCCGATTCAGCCGCATCAGCGTGAGCGGGCCGGCAATGCCATCCGACGGCAACCCCTGGGTGAGCTGAAAGGCGTGGATCCACCCTTTCAACGTCGCGTCGTCGAACCGCTCGCCGATAGGCCGCGCGTCGCCGCGCGCAGTGGCCAGTTGCAGGGCGAGCCAGTACGCCGTCCGCCCGGAGCGGCTGTCGACGATGTTGCCGGAGTATGCGGGCGGCGCGCGCCAGAGGGTTGCAAACTCACCGCGCCAGTAGTCGGCCAATGCCACCAGCGGGACGGTGCGCGCGACGCCATCGATCCGCAGTGTGGCGGCGTCGTTGGTCAGGCCGCTCAACATTGCGTAGGCGGCACGGTTGTAGCCGTCACGCAGCGTCAGTACGCCGGGGCGATCCAGCTGCCTGATCTGGGCCAGCGTGCTGCTGCTGCTCTCATAGCAGTGAACGTTGTGCTTGCGCGCCGCAGCGCAGGGATCGGCATCGCCGACTTCGACGTTCCAAGCCCGCGCCAGTTCACGCCAGGACGCCTGCTCGGCGTCGACCAGGGAAGCAAACCCGGTCGGCAGGTCAAAGGCGCTAGCGGCAGCCAACGTCACGGCTGCATCGCCAACCGTTCTTGCGCTTGCCGCTTCGGCGTCATTCGACGGCATCGCCGCGACTGCCGCCGGTGCGCCCGCCGCCGCAGCCACGGCGGCCGGTGTCGTTCCCGGTTCAGAGCGATCCAGCCAGAGCGCAGCGGCAGCCACGACCGCGGCGCCGAGCGCCATGCCGAGCGCCAGCAGCGCGACGCGCTCGTAGCGTGAGCGCCTGCGGCGCGCGAAGTCCCCTCGGTCGAGCACTTCGCTAGCGGCAACATCGACCGTGCGCGCATCGACGGTGGTCCGGCCGTTCGCATACGCGCCGAGCAGCGCACGGTCGCACAACAGATTGATTCGGCGTGGCACGCCGCGCGAATAACGATAGACCCGCTGCATCGCCGGGCGGTCGAACGGCATCGTTTGCGTCAGTCCGGCAACGGCAAGTCGATGACGCACGTACTGGCCAACTTCGCGCTCCTGCAGCGCTTCCAGGTGGTACCGGGCGATCACCCGTTGCGCCAGCTGCTGCAACTCGGGCCGAGCGAGCATCGCGCGCAGCTCGGGCTGGCCGATCAGCACGATCTGCAGCAGCTTGCGTTCGTTGGTTTCCAGGTTGGTCAGCAGGCGCAACTGCTCGAGCACGTCGGCCGACAGATTCTGTGCTTCGTCGATGATCAGCACGTTGTCCTGGCCGACAGCGTGCGTGCGCAGCAGGTACTCGTTCAGCGCGTCGACATAGTCCTTGACGCTGGCCACCCCGGCGCCCAGATGCGGGTGCGGAATGCGGAACTCGGCGCACACTGTCTTCAGCAGCTCGTCGACCGTCAGCTTGGGATTGAAGATATAGGCGACGTTGCAGCGCTTGGGAATCTGCTCCAGAAAGCAGCGGCACACGGTGGTCTTGCCGGCACCGATCTCGCCGGTCAGAACGACGAAACCACCACCGCCACGGACGCCATAGAGCAGGTGCGCCAGTGCTTCGCGATGGCGCTCGCTCATGAACAGGTAACGCGGATCGGGCGCGATCGAGAACGGCGGCCGTTTCAGCCCGAAATGGTGCACATACATGGTGCGAAGGATACGTTGCCGCGCCGGGCCTCGTCGCGGCGCACACCGATCCCGTGCGGTGCCGGCGGGCGGCGGCGACCCGCTTGGATAGCACCGCTGCGCGCCGGCTCCAGGCCGGGCCGCCGCGATGCCGGTCTAGTCGAACGCGGCTGTGCCCGGCGGCAGTGCCGCTTCGGCCTCAGCGTTTTGCGCGTCCGCGCTTCTTTGCGCTGGCCTTGGACTTGGCCGCACTCTTCGAGGCCTTCTTCGCCTTGCGCTTCGGCAGCGGCGCCGGGTTCTCGACTGCTTCGACGTGCACGAAGGTGCCACCCTGGTACATCTCGGCGCGCGGGTCACCGGGTTTCTCGCGCGCCAGCACTTCGGCGGCGTAGGTCTCGCCGTCGTCGAGCGGCCGGTAGCCGAGCCGCGTCGCGTTGCTGTTGTCGTACCACGAGCGGCGGTTCCCGGACACGCCGTAGACGATCTCGAAGCGGATGTCCGGGTGATCGATGCCGATCGCGACCAGCTGCGCCATGTCGCGCGGGCTGATCCAGATCGACAGTCGCCGCTTGTCGATCGGCGCGTCGTTGACGTTGCCGATGCGCACGCACAACACTTCCATGCCGTACTTGTCGGCATACAGGCTGCCGAGCGCTTCGCCGAACACCTTCGACACGCCGTAGCGGCCATCGGGCTTGATGTAGACGCGGTGGTCGATCACCTGGTCGCGCCGATAGAAGCCGACCGCGTGGTTGCTGGTGGCGAACAGGATCCGCTTCACGCCGTTGCGCCGCGCCGCCTCGAACACGTTGTAGCAGCCGATGATGTTGGCGCTGAGGATGTCGTCCCAGGCGCCTTCGACCGAGTAACCACC
>JBFINI010000442.1:0-2978 GCA_041611275.1 Burkholderiaceae bacterium | reverse complement strand
TACGACTGCGACGGTGACCTTGTCGTCGGTGGCGTTAAGTCCTGCGGCCGCCACGATTCCTGTTGCCGAAGCGGCAGGGTAGCCGTACACGACGTTGACGGTCGCTCCATCGACATCCACCGTTCCGGTTGCACCCGTCGCGCCTCGAATGAGGGCGCCTGCGCGGACAATCTGGTTAGCCGACCGCACGGCGCCGTAGATGCCTTCGGCCTTCGCCTTGCGCGCGTCAACGCCGAGGTTGATGAAGCGCGGCAGCGCCACGGCCGACAGGATGCCCAGGATCAGGATCACGATCACCAGTTCAACCAGCGTGAAGCCGGCCTGGCGGGCTTTGTTCAGGTCGATCGACATACTTTCCTCTCAGTCGGCGTTTCGCCGCAACGGTTTCCACAGGGACGTGGTCACCCGAATCCGCGGTCCGCGTCCAGCAATTCATTTATCGGCAGGGCCTGTAGGAACTTGACCTACGCAGCCTTGCCGATGGGTGGCATTTTTTCGCAGCCGCCGTTGAGTTGATGGGAAGAGAAACACGCCAATCGGCGGCCAGTTCGCGCAAGTGGCCGCTTTTCGCGGACCGGCGGCTGGCGGCCGCGCGCTAGCGGACGGCGACCTTCGACAGGTCCCACATCGGCAGAAATATGCCAAGCGCGAAGACCAGCACAAAGCCACCCAAAAGGATGATCAGGACCGGTTCGAGCTGGCTACCCAGCGACTTGATCGCGTAATCGACCTCGCGGCCGTAGTGATCGGCGACCTCGTTCATCATCTCGCCGAGCGCGCCGGTTTCCTCGCCAACCGCAATCATCTGCAGCACGATCGGCGTGAAGGCGCCGGTGGCGCGCGCCGCACGCGACAGCGACTCGCCACGCTCCATGCCGGCGCGCAGGCCGCCAATCCGTTCGGCAATCACCGCATTGCCGGTGGTCGCCACGGCGGCATCGAGCGCGTCGATGATCGGCACGCCGGCCTCCAGGGCGATGGAGAAACTCTTGGTGAAGCGGGCGATCGCCGCCTTGTGCAGCAGCGGGCCGATGATCGGCACGTGCAGCAGCAGGCCGTCCCAGGCGCGGCGACCCGCCTTCGAGGCGAGCGACAGCTTCAGTGCGACGATGCCGCCAATCACGCCGGCGAGTAGCAGCGGCCAGTAGGCGACGAAGAAATCCGAAATGGCGATCAGCACCCGGGTGAGCAGCGGTAGCTGCGCCTTGAAGCTGGCATACGCCTTGGCAAAAGCCGGGATGACGAAGATGTTCACTGCGCCGAGTGCCGCAGCGGCCACCGCCATCACGATGACCGGGTAGCGCAGCGCGCCGGCCACGGCTTCGCGGTTTTCCTTGTCGAACGACAGCTGGCGATATAGGCCGGCAAACGCGTCGGACAGGCGACCGGTGACTTCACCGATGCGCACGCTGCTGATCATGAACGGGTTGAAGATCGACGGATGCGCCAGCATCGCCGCCGACAGCTGCTGGCCGGCCGCGAGCTGTGCCTGCATCGAACGCAGCACCTGAGCAAAACCGCGATGCGTGGCCGACTCGGCGAGCCCTTCGAGTGCGCGCAGCAGCGGCACGCCGGCGCGCAGCAGCGTCGAGAACTGCCGGCAGAACAGGATCAGCTCGGTCGCGGAGACCTGGCGCTCGACGAGCGCTCGCCACCACGTAGCGTCTGCAGGCGCATTGACGGCCGACACGGCATCGGCGCGCAGCAGCAGCAACCCCTGGGCGGACAGCGAATCCGCGAGCGCGCTGCTGTCGGCGACCTCGACGATGCCGGCCACTTTCGCGCCGGAGGCCGCGCGCGCGACGTAGCTGAAGTTCGGCATCAGTGCGCGTGGCTCTGGCTGGCGCTGCCGCGGCCGACAGTGCGCAGCGCCTCGCGCACCGAGGTCACGCCGTCAAGTGCCAGGGCACTGGCGTGGTGGGCCAGCGAATGTCGGCCGACTTCGTGTTGGGCGGCGTTCAGATAGGTGGTGGTGTCGCCGGTGGCGAGGCTCTGGGCCAGCACGGGAGTGACTTCGAGCAGTTCGTAGACGCCGTGGCGGCCGACGAAGCCGCTCTGATTGCAATGATTGCAGCCGCGGCCGGCGCGCAGCGGCGAGTCGGCGGTCAGCGCGGCATCCGCCGCTGCGCCCAGGTGCGCGTGCAGGAACGCGTGTTCCACCGGCGTGGCGCGATACGGCTCGGCGCAGTGCGGGCAGACGGTTCGCACCAGTCGCTGCGCGAGCACCAGCCGCAGCGAGGTGGCCACCAGGAACATCGCTGCGCCCATGTCGTGCAGGCGGATCGGGGTGGAGGCCGCATCGCGCGTGTGCAGCGTGGAAAGCACCATGTGCCCGGTCATCGCCGCGCGCAGGCCGATCTCGGCGGTGTCGCGGTCGCGCATCTCGCCAACCAGCACGATGTCCGGGTCCTGGCGCAGCGTCGAACGCAAGACCGCTGCGAACGACAGACCGATCTTCTCGTTGACCTGTACCTGGCTCGCGCCGGCAAGGCGGTACTCGACCGGGTCCTCGACCGTGATGATCTTGGTATCCGGCGTGTTCATCGCCGCCAGCACCGCGTAAAGCGTGGTGGTCTTGCCGGAGCCGGTCGGGCCGGTGACCAGCATCATGCCGTGCGGCTCCTGCGTGAAGCCACGCACCCGTTCGAGGATGCCGGCCGGCATGCCGAGCTTGTCCAGCGCGAGGATGCCCAGGTGCGTCGGCAACAGCCGCAGCACCGCCGCCTCGCCGTGCTGGGTCGGCATCGTCGAAATGCGCAGGTCGATGTTGTGGCTCTTGACGCGGGCGATGAAGCGGCCGTCCTGCGGCAGCCTGCGCTCGGCAATGTCGAGCCCGGCGATCAGTTTCAGCCGCTGCACGACGGCCTGCGCGATGCGCGAATCCGCTTCGGTATGCAGCGTCAGCGCGCCGTCGATGCGCAGGCGGATCGCCAGCCGATTTTCCTGCGGTTCGACGTGGATGTCGGAGGCGCGGGCCC
>JBFINI010000441.1:0-2980 GCA_041611275.1 Burkholderiaceae bacterium | reverse complement strand
GGCCGCACGATGGGCGCGCTCAGTTCGCTGGCCAGCCTGATGGTGGTGATCGCACCGATGATCGGTGCGCCGGTGCTGGCCGAGGTGAGTCACCTGCCGGCCGGCGACTGGCGCATCGGCGCGCCGTTCTTCGTCAGTGCGGCGCTGCAGTCACTGGCCCTGGCGCTGGCCGTCTGGCATTTCGCGCAGCGCGAGCCAGTACGAAATCAGTGGTCGCCATGAAACGCCGGCCCGATACCCGGCTTCCCCGCCACGCCGTTCGCACTACCATGCGCCTTGCATCGGGTCCCGCAACGATCCGCCCGCTCGTGATCCATCAACAAGATGACCGTCCTGCACAGCAAACTGAACCCGCGCACCGATGAGTTCCGCGCCGCTGCCGACAGCATGCGCGCGCAGGTGGCCGACCTGAAGGTGCAGGTCGCCCGCATGGGCGAAGGCGGCGGCGAAGCGGCGCGCGCCAAGCACGCCGCGCGCGGCAAGCTGCTGCCGCGCGACCGCGTGCAGATGCTGCTCGATCCCGGCACGCCGTTTCTCGAACTGTCGCAACTTGCCGCTTACGGCATGTACAACGATGAGGCGCCGAGCGCCGGCATCATCACCGGTGTCGGCCGCGTCGGCGGCCGAGAAGTGGTGGTCGTGTGCAACGACGCCACCGTCAAGGGTGGCACCTACTTTCCGCTGACGGTGAAGAAGCACCTGCGCGCGCAGGAGATCGCCCGCGAGAACCGGCTGCCGTGCATCTATCTGGTCGACTCCGGTGGCGCCAACCTGCCCAACCAGGACGACGTGTTTCCCGACCGCGAGCACTTCGGCCGCATCTTCTACAACCAGGCCACGCTGTCGTCGCTCGGCCTGCCGCAGATCGCGGTGGTGATGGGCTCGTGCACCGCTGGCGGCGCCTACGTGCCGGCAATGTCGGACGAGACGATCATCGTGCGCGAGCAGGGCACGATTTTTCTGGGCGGGCCGCCGCTGGTCAAAGCGGCCACCGGCGAAGTGGTCAGTGCCGAGGAACTCGGCGGCGGCGACGTGCATACGCGGTTATCCGGGGTGGCCGATCACCTGGCGGTGAACGACGCCCATGCGCTGGCGCTGGCCCGCCGCATTCTGGCCACCACCAATTACGTCAAGCCGTCGCCGCAACAGCTGCGCGCTCCAAGGCCGCCGGCCTGCGACCCGGCCGAGCTTTACGGCGTGATCCCGACCGACACGCGCAAGCCCTACGACGTGCGCGAGGTGATCGCGCGCATCGTCGATGCCAGCGAATTCGACGAGTGGAAAGCCCGATTCGGCACCACGCTCGTCACCGGCTTCGCCTGGATCGAAGGCATGCCGGTGGGCATCATCGCCAACAACGGCATCCTGTTCTCCGAGAGTGCGGCCAAGGCCGCGCACTTCATCGAGCTCGCCTGCCAGCGCAAGGTGCCGCTGATCTTCCTGCAGAACATCACCGGCTTCATGGTCGGCAAGAAGTACGAGAACGAAGGCATCGCCCGCCACGGCGCCAAGATGGTCACGGCGGTGGCCTGCGCGCAGGTGCCGAAGTTCACGCTGATCATCGGCGGCTCGTTCGGCGCCGGCAACTACGGCATGTGCGGCCGCGCCTACGGGCCGCGCTTCCTGTGGATGTGGCCGAACGCGCGCATCTCGGTGATGGGCGGCGAGCAGGCGGCCAGTGTGCTGGCCACCGTCAAGCGCGACGGCATCGAGTCGCGCGGCGGCACCTGGAGCGCCGAAGAGGAAGCAGCATTCAGGCAGCCGATCCTCGATCAGTATGAAGCCCAAGGGCATCCGTACTACGCCAGCGCGCGGCTGTGGGACGATGGCGTGATCGATCCGCTCGACACCCGCATGACACTGGCGCTCGGTCTGAGCGCGGCATTGAACGCGCCGATTCCGGAGACGAAGTTCGGCGTCTTCAGGATG
Organism: Burkholderiaceae bacterium; assembly: GCA_041611275.1. Classification (GTDB taxonomy): domain Bacteria; phylum Pseudomonadota; class Gammaproteobacteria; order Burkholderiales; family Burkholderiaceae_F; genus JADJWR01. The sequence continues at coordinate 1,051 of JBFINI010000441.1, read as the reverse complement.
TAGCCGCGAACCTCGGCGACACGACACGATCGCGCCCAACCACGGAGTACGAACAACCGAAGGAGACCGCCGATGTCGGAATCACACGTTTCGCTCGAAGCCCTGAACGCGGTAGTCGAGGAATCTCCGTTCCTGAGCCGCTATGGCGTGCACGTGACCTCGTGCGCGCTCGGCGAGTGCGAGGTGATGATGCCCTTCAACGAGGCACTCGAACGATCCGACGGCCTGATCAGCGGCATGGCGCTGATGGGCGCGGCCGACGTGGCCTTCTGGCTGGCGATCATGACCCACCGCGGGCTCGACGAAAGCTGGGTCACCTCCGACATGCAGTCGGCGTTCCTGCGCGGCGGCCGCGATGAGAACATCGTCTGCTCGGCGCGCGTGCTGCGCGTCGGCCGCCGCAGCATCTACGGCATCGCCGAATGCCGCGGCAGCAACAGCGCCGACCTGCTGTCACACCACACGATGCGCTGGGCCAAGGTTTCCGGCGAGCCGCCGGTGTGATCGCGCGGCTCGTCCTCGCCGGCGGCGCGCCGCCCGGCACCCAAACACGCAGGCAGCGATGATCGCGTCGATCTACGACCGCCCCGAGCACGCCGAACTGCGTCGGCAGGTCGAGCGTCTCGTCGTCCGCGAGGTCGAGCCCAATGCGCAGGCCTGGGATGAGGCGGGCGTCGTGCCGCGCGAGGTGCTGCGCCGGATGGGCGCGCTCGGCTGGCTCGGCCTGCGCCATCCGCCCGAACATGGCGGCGCCGGCGCCGACATGGTCACCAACGTCGTGTTCCAGGAGGCGCTTTCCCGCGCCACTTCCGGCGGCTTCGTCGTCACCGTGCTCGTGCACACCGATATGGCCAGTCCGCACCTGGTCCACGCCGGCAACGCGGCGCAGCAAGCGCGCTGGCTGCCGCGCATCATTGCCGGCGAATGCATCACCGCAATCGCAGTGACCGAGCCGGACGCCGGCTCCGATGTGGCCTCGATCCGCACCCGCGCCAGGCGTGACGGCGATCACTACGTGCTCGACGGCACCAAGATGTACATCACCAATGGC
>JBFINI010000440.1:0-2981 GCA_041611275.1 Burkholderiaceae bacterium | reverse complement strand
GGCAGCGTGCGCATCTGTTGCAGCACCCACGCTGCACGCTCGGTGTCGGCAGAACCGGCGAGTAACTGCTGCATGTACGCGTGACCCGGATTGCGCAGGATGCCAGCAAGCCAGGCCGCTTCCAGCGGCGTCAGCTGGTACGGCCGCTTGCAGAAGTAGTTGCGCGCGGCCGCATCGGCGCCGCAGATGCCCGGTCCCCAGTCGACGGTGTTCAGGTACAGCGCGAGGATGAAATCCTTGCCGAGCGTGCGCTCCATCTCGACCGCGTACAGCAGCTCGCGCAGCTTGCGCGCGCCGGTTCGTTCGCCGCCGGTGTAGATCGTGCGCGCCAGCTGCTGGGTGATGGTGCTGGCGCCGCGCACGGGCGCCTCACCGTCGAACGACGCCAGTACGGTGGCGATCTCCTCGCGGTCGAAGCCTTCGTGATCATTGAAGCGCTGATCCTCGGCGGCCAGCACAGCCGCGGCGAGCAGCGCGCCCGACTGGCTCGGGCTGATCCAGTGCCCTGCGCCCGGGACGACGCGACGTGGCCGTGGCTCGCCATCGGCGGCTTTGCAGGCAAACGCGATCGGCCCTTCGGCAAGCCTTTCGGTCCCGAGGCCATCCACGGCGAAGCCGTCGATCGCGACCTCCACCCGCGCCCGCCGCTGCGGCAGGCGCAGGCTGCCGCGCGCCTGCGCCTGCCCATCAATGCGCGCCAGATGCGCTTCCGGAACGACGCTGCCGAGCAGCCGGTACAGCGCAGCGATGTCGGTCGGCGGCAGCTGCCAGTCGATGTCGATCCGTTCCGGCTGCAGCTTCGCGGTGAACGGCACGCGGACGCCGGCGCTCGACAGTTCGCCGGCCACGGTCTGCGCGTTCACGCGCGCCAGCCGCAACTGGGCGCGCTCGATGCGGACCGTCTGCCACGCCAGCCGCCCATCATCGAGCAGGCACGGCGCGCAGTCGACCTGCAGCGTGCCGCCGTCACGCTTGAACCGCAGGCGGCCGAAGCGCGAGCCGACCTCGCGGCCGTCGAGCAGCCGCAGCGCAACGGGCGAGGCGGCAAAGCGCGCCAGCCCGGGCACGCTGACCTTGATCGACACGCCGGGCAGCGGCTGCACACGCACGACCCAGGCACCGGGCGGCGTGGTCAGCACGCCTCCGGCGGCCGCCGCCACCCAAACGATTGCGATGACCAATAGAACGCAGACGACAGCGCCGCCGACCAGCCACGCCGACCCGCGCAGATGCAGGCGCACACGCGCAGTCATCCGCTCGCGCCTTTTTCGATCGGCGTGACGACGGTCACCGCCCACCAGCCGCGGTGGCGGCCGAACTGCGCATCCCAGAACCAGGCCGAGACGTCGGTCCATGCCTTGTGGTCGGGGTCGTCGAGGCGCTCGCTGATCCGCTCGCACACGCGCAGTCGTTCGCCTTGACGCGCGGCGGCGAAGCAGCGCCAGTGCGCGCCCTGCGCATCGACGGCGGCATGCGGGCCGCTCACCACGTAGCCGGCACCGCGGAAGCAATCGCTGGCCGGATGCAGCAGTCGTGTCGGCCGCCTCACGTGGCGGACGATCAGCAGCTGGGCGCCGTCGGTGAAGCGCGCCACCGCGCCGGGGAAGCGATGCGCGAAGCGCGCTTCGAGCGCGGTCGGCGGCAACTGGGTCAGCGGCTGGCCGCGGAAGTGGGTCGGCCACTCGACGACAGACAATCGAGCACCAGCCCCCGTTGCCGGCGTCTCGCCCGTGGCGCTACGCGCCGCCGGCAGAGAAGCGAGCAACGGCAGCACTCCCGCGGCCAGACAAGCGCCGACGAAGAAGGTCCGGACATTCATGGCGTCTTCCAGTGCGCAAAGGCGACGATCGGCAGCACCGCCACCGCAAAGGCCGCCAGGCCAATCGCCGAATGCAAGCCGGGCGACGAAGGCAGCAGCCCGGTCTCGGGGAAGAACAGCAGCGCGTTGCGCAGCACGTTGGCACCGAAGACGACCAGCGCCGCGAAGCAGCCATTGACGAACGTCCGCCGTGCGCTCGCGCCGTTCAGGTACGACAGCAGTGCCGCAGTCCAGGCGCCAACCCACAGCATGCCGATGCCGGCGCACGGCGGATCGACGAGGATCGTCTGGCCGTTCCACACGAGCGCCGCGCCGGCCGCCGCCGAGTTGACGCCGGCCAGCCCGAGCAGCGGCGCGGCCGCATGCGCGGTGGCCAGGCGCAGCGGATAGCCGAGATAGAACTGCAGCGAAGCGATGACCGGCAGCGCCAGCAGCAGCAGCGTGAAGAGCGGCGCCGCCGGACGCCCCGGCAATGCGGCGCTGATGAAGGTGGCCAATGCCAGCATCGTCGCGCCGGCGGCGAAGATCGGCGGCAGGAAATAAGTCAGCGCTGCCGCAAGCAGCGCCAGTGCGCCGCTGGCGGCGAGCGCGGCGCCCCCCGGCAGCACGACTTCGCGCCGCGCATGAAAGACCAGCCCGGCGACGGTCAGCAGCGCCAGCACGCCCCATGGTTCGTCGGAGCCATCGGTCAGCCGGCGCAGCATCCACAATCCGTGCGGCCACAGGGCCGCCAGCAGCACCAGCAGCAGCCACCAGACGCGCGGCAGCAGCGCCGCCGTGCCAGATCGTCTGCGCGATCCAGACGTGCGACTTGTTGAGCCATCGAAGGACAGATCGACCAACGCGCCGAAGATCGGGTTGGGCGTGACGCGACCTATGCGCGCGTTCAACAGTGATGCCTCAGTCATGACCGCCTCCGCCTGCCGCCGGCGCAACGACCGCCGCGGCGAGTGACGTCGCCCGAGCCTTTCGCCGCCGCTGCCACCACATCAGCCCGCCGGCCAGCGCGGCCAGCAATGCGAATTCCGGCTCCGGCGTGCTTGGCGCCTGGCCGACCGCCAGATTGCTGACACCCTGCGGCAGCGGCAGCGGCTGGTCGACCATGGGCGCATTGCCGCCCGGATTGCGCACGACGTGGTCGACGGCGATGAACGACGTGAAG
>JBFINI010000439.1:0-2986 GCA_041611275.1 Burkholderiaceae bacterium | reverse complement strand
GCCGGCGCCGAGCAGCACGATGCGCTGGTCGGATAGATCGAGCCAGTCCGGATGCTCGTGCACGCGGCAGATCGCCTGCACAAACGACGGCTCGACGATGCCGCGCGCCAGCCAGTCGTCGAGCTGGCGCAACAGTGCATCGCCGCTCAATTCGCGGCCGCGATAGGGAACCGCAAGCGCCGCCGGCGTGCTGCCGCCGCGTCCTTCGACGACGGCGGTGCGCAGCAGGCCGTGGCGCGGCGTCGCCATGGCTTCGGCGAGGCTCGTCTCGCTGCCGTCGCGGGCAAAGCGCATCATCGCCGCCGTGGCGGCGAGTCCAGCGCGGGCGATCGTCAGCGCGGTCTCGTGGCTGCGTACCGCGCTGTCGACGAGACGGTGCACGTGCGCCGGATAGTTCTGCCGCCAGCGGCGTTCGGCACGGATCGCTGCGGCGTCGGCCGGCGCCACCGTCGCCAGCGCCGCGGCAAACACAGCGCGACCGAAGTCGGCGGTACTGCGCTGGCCGCTGTCGGTGAGCGGAAAAACGATGCCTTCCGCGTCGTTGCGCGAGGGGGAAGTCACGTAGGAGTCGTTCATTCGCGCGAGGCACGACATTGTGCCGTGATCGGCGCTTTGTTGATCGAAGTCGTCATCGTGTCCGGTTGGCAGCGTACGTTGAAATCGCTAGGTGAGTTGCAGCTGCGGAGGATGCCGTGTGGGTCGCTCGCAGGAGGGACCGATGAAGCGCGCCAAAGCTTGCCTTCAGCGCTGGCCGATCGTGGTACTGCTGGCGGGCGCTGCATTTTTCGCCCATGTAACTGCAGCCGAGCCGATGCGATGCGAGCGCTCGGGCATTGCGGTGCCGCAGTGGAGCGCCGCCGAGCGCGAGCGCGTCTGTGCATCGGCTGAGGCGGCGATCGCCTTCCTGCGTGATGCAGGGTTTAAGTATCGGGACGGTCTGACGATCCGGCCATTGGAAAAGCCGCCGGCACAGTATCGCGGCAGCGAGGTCGGCCACTTCGATATCGAGCGCAACGAAATCCAGATTCTGCCGCTGACCACTGTTACGCAGGCCAAGCGGTTGCACAGCGCCTTCGACGTGCCGATGACGCCGGCACTGTGGGGCAGCTACATCAGCCACGAAGTGGCGCACGCAGTCGCCGAGCAGCACTTTGCCTCCGGCGTGCGCCGCTTCACGGCCAGCGAGTACGTCGCTGCCGTGGTGCAGCTGGCGACGATGGAGCCGGCGCTGCGCAAGACGATTCTGGCGCGTTTCGCGGATCTCGAGGCGTATGAGTCGGTAGAGGCCATCTCGTCGCTGTACTACCTGATGGCGCCCGGACAGTTCGCGGTCAAGGTCTATCGGCACTACCTCGAACTCGGCGACGCCGGGCCCGGATTCCTGCGCTGGCTGTTGCTGCACGGATTGCAGCGCTGATCGCCGGCGGCGCGATCAAACCCGGCGCGCTGGTCGTGCCGCCGATGTGAGCCTGGCGCGGCTATCCTCGCCGGCACCATGCACGATGACCGGCGCAGCCTTGATCCGTTCGCTTACGGCACGATGCTCGTCTGCACGATGCTGTGGGGACTGCAGCAGGTGGCGATCAAGGTGGCGCTGCCGGCGGTGGCGCCGCTCACGCAGGCGGCGATCCGCTCGGCGCTCGCCATGGTGCTGCTGCTTGCCTGGGCGCGGCATCGCGGCATCCGCCTGTTCGATCGCGACGGCACGCTGGCTGCCGGCCTCGTTGCCGGGGCGTTGTTCGGCGCCGAGTTCTGTTTCATCTATATCGGCCTGGCGCACACTACCGCTTCACGGCTGGTCGTCTTCGTTTATCTGGCCCCGATCCTGACCGCGCTCGGCCTGGCCTGGGTCGTTCCCGGCGAACGGCTGGCGCCGCTGCAGTGGGCCGGCGTTCTGCTCGCGTTTGCGGGCCTCGTCACTGCTTTCGCGGACGGCCTTTCCGCCGCCGGGCGCAGCACGCTGCTCGGCGATACGTTCGGTGTCATTGCCGCCGTGCTGTGGGCGGCGACGACCGTGCTGATCCGCGGTTCGGCGCTGGCACGGGTGTCCGCCGAGAAGACGCTCTTGTATCAGCTGGCCGTTTCGGCCTTTCTGCTCGCACTCGCTGCGCGCCTGATCGGCGAGTCTGGAATCGTGCGCGTCGATGCGCTGGTCGTCGGCAGCCTGCTGTTCCAGGGGGTGGTGGTCGCCTTCGCCAGCTACCTGGCCTGGTTCTGGCTGTTGACGCGCTACTACGCAGCGCGGCTGGCGGTGTTCTCGTTCCTGGCGCCGCTGTTCGGCGTGGCCTTCGGCGTGTGGCTGCTGGGCGAGCGGCTCAGTCCGGCCTTTGCGCTGGCCGCAGGGATGGTCGGCGCCGGCATCGCCTTGGTCAACGGGCGGCAACGGTCACGTTGAACTGCAACGGCATGCGACGGTCTGTGCTGATGATGAAACGGCGCACCCTGCTGAAGAGCGTCCCGGTGATAATCGGCGCGGCGCTGTTGTCGCCTGCGCTGCGATCGGCCGAGCCACTGCTGCGGCGGCAGATCCCCAGGTCGGGCGAGTCGATCAGCGCCATCGGCATGGGCACCTGGCTGACCTTCGATGTCGGCGACGAGGTCGTCGAGCGCACGCGGCGGCTGCAGGTGCTGCAGCGGTTCTTCGCGGCCGGCGGCGGCATGATCGATTCATCGCCGATGTACGGTCGCGCCGAGCGGCTGCTGGGGGAGTTGCTGCCGCAGGTCGACCACCCCGGAAAATTGTTCACGGCGACCAAGGTGTGGACCGCATTCACGCGTGTTGGCCCGACCCAGATGGCCGAGTCGCTGCGCCTGTGGGGCGCCGGCAAGGACGGCGCGGTCCCCGGTGCCGACCCGCGCCGCTTCGACCTGATGCAGGTGCATAACCTGCTGAACTGGACCGGACACATCAAGACGGTGCGCGGCTGGCGCGATGAGGGGCGCTTTCGCTACATCGGCGTGACGACTTCGCACGGCCGCAAGCACG
>JBFINI010000438.1:0-2992 GCA_041611275.1 Burkholderiaceae bacterium | reverse complement strand
GTCGAGATCGGTCAGGGTCAGGTCGATTGCGCGCAGTTCGGCGCGCCGAGGCTCGATCCGCGCACGGTCGAAACGAGCGGCCTGGTGCTGCGCCGCTTCGTCGGTCCGCAGCGGCCGAGCGCCGAAGATCTTGCCGAGCCGCGCCACTGGCAGGGCTGGATGGGGGACGACAGCGATCCGCTCGGCTGGGTCGGCTTCAGCAGCGCGACGATCGATGCCGATCCCGCGGCGAGCACCGCGCCGGCCGCGCGCACCGGTTCGGCCACGGTCGACCGCCTGCTCGCCGCGCGTGCACGCCGCATCAAGTCGACCGAGCGCGTCGTGCCTGCCTGGACCGTCAAGCCCGAGATCGCGCAGGCCACCGGCCGCACGCTGCTGTTCGGCCTGATCCCGACCGCCACGCCCGTCAATCAGCGCGAGCCGGAATCCGAACGGCAGCGCGAGTTCGCCGCGTTGCGCAGCGCCGGCAGCAGCGCGCGCGGCCGGCTGCGCGATTACCTGTCGCCGTGGTTCAAGAAAACGGCGGCCACGCCACCGCCGCGTGCCGGTGGCACGCTCGACCGATCGTGGCTCACGCAGACGCAGATCCCGGAGGCCGAAGACGAGTTCATCGCCTTCATCGAGCAGCTGGCCTACGAACTCGACGCCTTCGGTGCCAACGCCGCGCGCTGGCAGCCGCTGCTGGCGCGCTTCGCGCTGTGGCGGCACAACCCGTTAGCGATCAGCGCCTGGCCGTACGAACGCATCGAGCCGCTGGTGTTCTTCGCCGCCTGTGCGCGTATCGTGCGGCCCGAACTCGGTGCGCAAACGTCGGTCACGATGCCGCATCGGATCGGCCCGGCGCCGGCATGGGTCGGCCTGCCCGGCCAGCCCGATGTGGCGCAGCACGTCGAGCAGGCGGTCGACGCCGCTGCTGACGGCTTCGAAGCGCAGGCCAATGCTGCGCCGCCGGTGCGCGGCCCGTTCGACGACGACGACGCGCGCTACGCGGTGCGCGCGTTCATCCGCGTCAAGCACGACGATCCACGCTGCCCGAGCCGACTGATCTGGAGCGAGCCGTCGCGGCTGTTCACCATCGCGCCTTGGTACGAGACCACCGGCCGCGTGCCAGCGCCGATCCCGCTGCCGAAGCTCGACCGCGCCACGCTGGCCAAGCTGAAGCCGAGCACCGGTTTTCGGCTTCCGGCCGAGGTGCGGCGGCTGATCAATCCGAACGGCGCGCAGGCGATGCTCGCCGGCAATCCGCGCCGCGCCGGCTTCGCCCTCGAATGGGTGCTGCAGCTGTCGATGCCGATCATGACTGTCTGTGCGCTGGTGGCGATGACGGTCGTGCTGACGCTGCTCGACATCGTCTTCCGCTGGATTCCATTCGCGTGGATCCTGTTCCCGCGTCTGCGCAGGAAGTAGCCATGGCCCGGCTGCCCGCCGCCAACCTGCTGCCGCCGATCGGCTGGCCGCTGTTGCCGCTGCCGAACGAGAACGGCGCGCTCGACTGGCCCGATCTGGCGACGAGCGTGGCCGCGCAGCTGCGCAAGCTGCTGGCCACGCGGCCGGGCGAACTGCTCGGCCACCGCGACTACGGCGCTGGCCTGCAGCGCTTCCTGCACGAGCCAAACACGCTGGCTACGCGCGCGCGCATCCGCGAGGCGATCGAGCAGGCAATCGCCCGGCACGAACCGCGCGTGGTGCTCGATGCGGTCGACGTCTTCGACGAAACGGAACTTGCCGCCGGCGAGCTCGGCCAGGTGCGCATCGAGCTGCGCTACCGGCTGCGCCGCGACGGCACTGCCGGCGAGATCAGCGCCGCGCTGGCGCTGGGAGCTTCGTGATGCCGCTGCCGGTACCGAACCTCGACGATCGCAGCTTCGACGACCTGGTCGCCGATCTGATCGCGCGCATTCCCGCGCACACGCCGGAGTGGACGCATGTGCGCGAGGGCGACCCGGGCCGCACGTTGCTGGAGCTCTTCGCCTTCCTCGGCGATGCGCTGCTGTTCCGCGTCAACCAGATTCCGGAAAAGCAGCGGCGCGCCTTCCTGAACCTGCTCGGGCTGCCGCGGCGGCCGGCGGTGCCGGCACGCACGCTGGTGCAACTGGCGCTGCCGCCCGAGGCACGCATGGCGGTCGACCTGCGCGCGCGCGCCACGCTGGCCAAGCCGGTGCCGTTCGAGACGATCGACGAGGTCAGCGTCGCGCCGGTCACCGGCGAGGTCTACCTGAAGCGGCGGCTCGGCGATATCGAACGGCGCCAGCTCGACGAAACGCTGGCGCAGCTGCAGCAGCTGTACGGCCCGCAGCCGATCGAGCCGTACGAGCCGTTGCCACTGTTCGCCGATGGCCTGGCGCGGCCCGACGGTGTGGACGTGATCGCCGATTCGATCGACGGCTGCGTGTGGATCGCGCTGCTCGCCCCAGTGGCGCGCGGCGGCGAGGACCAGGCGGCGCTGGTCGATGCGGCGCGGGCGCAACTGGCGCGCAATGATGAGAACGATCCACGGCTGCTGAACGTTGGCGTGATGCCGGCCCTCGCGTTGCCGGACGAGCAGCAGGTCGCCGCGCCGCGCGGCGGCATCCCGCTGCTGTGGGAGCTGTCACGCCGCGGCGACGACGGCGGGACGAGCTTTGCCGCAATGCCGGCAACGCGTGACAGCACGCTCGGCGCGCGCAAGGTCGGCGTGGTGCGGTTGGTGCCGCCGGGCGCCGCGCTGATCGGTGTCGGCGACGACGCGCGCGCGGCCAACGAGCGCAGCGGCGTCGGTGCCGAGCCGCCTCGGCTCGATGATCCGCAGCGGCAGGCGCGGCTTGTCGCCTGGCTACGCGTGCGTCCCGATCCGGCCGCCGGCCCGGTCAATTCGCTGCGGCTGGCCTGGCTCGGCATCCATGCGGTGGCGGTCGAGCAGGTGACCACGCTGGCCAACGTTATCGTCGCCGATGCCGACGGTCTGGCCGATGCGCGCGTTCAGTTGCCGACGACCGACGTCGATGCCGAATCC
>JBFINI010000437.1:0-2998 GCA_041611275.1 Burkholderiaceae bacterium | reverse complement strand
GCTGCCACCAGGGGTCGCGCGCCGGTTCGGGGCGAACACTGAGCAGCGGCGTCGCGGACACCGCCGGCAGCTTCTGCGACCATGCCGCCGTCGCCACGACCGCCAGGGCCAAGAACACAATCGTCGCGGATTTCATCGCCGGGCTCCGTGGCACTGGGTCGCGTAGAGGCAGATCGCGGCGGCGGCCGCGACGTTGAGAGACTCTTCGCCGCCGGGCTGCGGTATTCGCAGCGTCTGCGCACAGCGCGACAGCAAAGGCGCGGCGATACCCTGCCCTTCATGGCCAAAGATCCAGGCGCAAGGCCAGGGCAGTTCGAAGTCGTCGAGGGATGTCGTGGCATGGGAACTGCCCGCCAGAAGTGGCACCTGCAGTTGATCCAGACCCTGCGCCGCCAGGCCCTCGATCAGTCGCAGCGAAAAGTGCGCGCCCATGCCGGCACGCAAGACCTTCGGCGACCAGAGTGCGGCGCTGCCCTCGAGTGCCAGCACCTGCTTGAAGCCAAGCGCCGATGCGCTGCGCAGGATGCTGCCGACGTTGCCCGCATCCTGGATCCGGTCGAGCACGATGCTCGCCGCGCCGGGTTGCACGGCCTGGGTCGGCGGTGTCTCGATGAGGAAGCCGATCCCTGGCGGTGAATCGAGGCTGCTGATGCCGGCAAACAGGCGGTCAGGCACGCAGCTCGCGCGTGGCGCCCATTGCGCCAGCTGGCGCAGTGCGGGCTGCCGCAAGGCCGATTCGCTGATCAAGGCCTGGACCGGCGTGCCCCCGCGCTCCCGCAAGGCCTGGCACAGGTGTTCGCCTTCGAGCCAGACCGCCCCCATCTTGCGATAGGCCCCCGGCGTGCCCACGAGCTTGCGCAGCCGCACCAGCAGCGGGTTGTGGCGCGAGTCGATGGTCTCGATCTCGCTCAACGGGCGTGCTCCAACACCATGCGCACGGGGGCAAAACTGCGCCGGTGCGCCGCGCATGCGCCATGCGCACGCAATGCGGCGAGGTGCTCGGGCGTCGCATACCCTTTGTGCTCGGCAAAACCGTAGGCCGGATGGCGCTCGTGCAAGGCGGCCAGCAACGCGTCGCGGTGGACCTTGGCCACGATCGATGCCGCAGCGATCGAGGTCACGGTGGCATCACCCCGCACGATGGCTTCGACCGGCATCTGCAGCCTGGGCAACTGGTTGCCATCGACCAGCACCCGCAGCGGCCGCAGGCGTAGGCCTTCGACGGCCCGCCGCATCGCCAGCAGCGTGGCCTGCAGGATGTTCAGAGCGTCGATCTCCTCAACACTGGCCTCGGCCACGCTGCAACACAGGGCCTTGCCCCGCACTTCGGCAGCCAGTCGTTCGCGCGTTGCCGGGCCGAGCAGCTTCGAGTCACGCAGACCGCGGATGGGCTGCAGGTCGTCGAGGATCACCGCGGCGGCGACGACAGGACCGGCCAGCGGCCCACGGCCGGCTTCGTCCACGCCGGCGACCAGCCCAGGCACGGTCCAGGCCAGACCCAGCTGCTCAGGCCTGGCCGATGACTTGCGCAATCGCATCGGTGGCCGTGCGGACGGTGTCGCGCCGCAGCAGGTGGTGAAGTTCGGTGAATCGGCGCTGCAGTGCCTCGGCCCGCAGCGGCGCATCGAGCCAGGCCAGCACGTCGGTGGCCAGCGTGGCAGGGTCGGCTTCACCCTGCAGGCGCTCGGGCACCACGAAGTCGCGGCACAGGATATTGGGCAGACCGACCCAGGCCTGGTATTGCATGCGCCGCATCATCTGCCAGCTGAGGGCATTCATGCGGTAGGCAATCACCATCGGGCGCTTGAACAGGGCGGCCTCGAGCGTGGCCGTGCCGCTGGCGATCAGGGTCACATCACAGGCTGCCAGGGCCTCGTGCGAACGGCCGTCGAGCAGCGTGATTGGGGTCGCACCCGCATGCTGCGGCAGCATCGGTTCGAGCAGCCCGCGCAGGCCGGGCACCAACGGCAGCACGAACTGCAGTGCCGGCCGCTGGCGGTGCATGCGTGCCGCGGCCTGCAGAAACAGCGGCGCGATGTACTGGATCTCCGAACGCCGGCTGCCAGGCAAGAGGGCCACGACGCAATCGTTCGCGCCCAGCCCGAGCGCGTCGCGCGCCGCGGCCCGCGGTGTCTCGAGCGGGATCGCATCGGCCAGCGGATGGCCGACATAGGTCGCCGGGATGGCGTGCTTTGCCAGCAGGGCCGGCTCGAACGGAAACAGGCACAGCACGTGGTCGACGCTGCGCGCGATCTTCTTCACCCGCTCGCCGCGCCAGGCCCAGATCGACGGGCAGACGAAGTGGATCGCCTTGATGCCCACCGCCCTGAGGCGGGCTTCGAGCTCGAGGTTGAAGTCCGGTGCGTCGACGCCGATGAAGGCCTGCGGCCGCTCGTCGAGCAGTCGTGCCGTCAAGCGGCGCCGGATGGCGACGATTTCGCGATAGTGGCGCAGCACCTCGATGTACCCGCGCACGGCCAGCCTGTCGCTGGGCCACCACGCATCGAAGCCTTGCGCCGCCATCTGAGGACCGCCGATGCCGGCCGCCTTCAAGCCGGGCCAGCGGGCACGCAGTCCCTTCAGCAAGAGGCCAGCAAGCAGATCGCCAGACGCTTCGCCGGCCACCATTGCCACGCGCATGAGCTAACGGACAATGCCGCGGGTCGAGGCCGCAAGAAACGCGAGCATCGCCTGCACGTCGGCGTCGCCTTCGGGCACGGTGCCGCACAACGCCTTGATGGCCAGGGTGGCCTGCTCGAGCGTCAGGCCGTCGCGGTAGATCAGCCGATGCATCCGCTTGACCTGGGCAATGCGCTCGGCCGAGAAGCCGCGCCGGCGCAGGCCCTCGACGTTGAAGCCACGCACCGCGAGCGGGTTGCCGGTGACCATCATGAAGGGCGGCACATCCTGCGAGACATGGCTCTGGAAGCCGGTCATTGCATGGGCACCGACATGGCAGAACTGGTGCACGCCGGTCAGGCCGCCGACGATGACCCAG
>JBFINI010000436.1:0-3000 GCA_041611275.1 Burkholderiaceae bacterium | reverse complement strand
CTGCGGCAGCGCGCCGACGCCGGGTCGCGCGAACACCCCGCGCAACCAGCGCCACGCATCGTTCAGTGCCGGCGAGCCGAGCGTGGCACTGCGCTCGGCGTAGCCATCCCACGCGAGGTCATGCTCGAGCAGCAATTCACTGTTCATTTGTCGAAGTGGCGCAGGAACGAGCGCCTCACGAACTGGCCGAACAGGCGCGCCGCACTGGCGTCACCATGGCCAAACACGACCAGCGCGCGTGCGCCGACGTGCGCGGCAGTGCCGGTGGGCAGCCGCAAGTCGATCTGGAAGCGCGGCTCACGCGCGGTGCGGCCGTCGCGATCCGAAGGGTCGAGCGCGATGCTGCCCCCCGCGGCCTCGCCGAGGGCCGGGGTCGGCAGGGCCGCCGAAGCCTGGGGTGAACCGGATTCCAGCGTCGCGCCGATGGTCTGGCCGTCGGCGTGGGCCAGCGTGACGCGGATCGGACCGGGCAGTTCGCGAACGAGGGCGATGTCCTCGTTACGCACCATCGCGCGCAACAAGGGCGCACCGGCCGGCAGCACGTGCGCGACCACGTGGCCTTGCGGCAGGAACTGGCCGACGCGGCTGTGCTGCGGGTCGATCGCGACCCGGCCCGCCACGCCGGCACGCACCAGCAAGTGATCGACGCGATGCTGCAGGCGGTCGCGCTCGGCGCTCAGGCGCGCGATCTCGTCGTCGAGCACGCCGGCACGCATGGCATCGGTGGCCAGCAGCGACGCACGCTCGACATCGCGCCGCTGCAGTTCGGCCTGCACGCGCGCCAGGTCGACGCGCAAAGGATCGTTCGACAGCCGCAGCAAGGGCGCGCCGCTGGCGACTTCGTCGCCGTCGCGGACCAGGAACTCCTCGACGAAGCCGTCGCTGGCCAGGCGCACGATGGCATCGTCGGGCAGCCAGACCACGGCCGGCGCGTAGGTGCGGTGCGGCAGCGGCACGCCGAACAGCAGGGCGGCGACCACCAGCACGCCCGCCGCGCCGGCGAGCGTCGCGCGCAGGCGGCGGCCGGCCAGCTCGAGCGAACCGGCGAGGTAGCGCAGGGCATCGACCAGGGGCTTGGCCAGGCAGATCCACAGCCCGAGCAGCACGGCCGCCAGTGCAAGGATCACGTTGACGTCGGACAGCCACAAGGCCAGCGAGGCCAGCAACACGCAGCGGTAGATCCATGACAGCGGCGCATAGCCGATCAGCCAGAAGCGCTCTCCGCGCGCGCGTGTGGGGTAGCGCACATGCGCCAGGCCGAGCAGCCGGCGCTTGGCCAGCGTCTGCCACAGCCGAGCGCTGCGCTGCGCCAGGTTGGGCAACTCGAAGGCGTCGCAGAGCACGAAGTAGCCGTCGAAGCGCAACAGCGGGTTGCCATTGACCAGCAACGTGGACACGCCGCCGATCAGCACGACGGCGAACGCCGCCTCGCGCAACAGCCCGGGCTCGAGGACGATCCACAGCGCCATTGCCGCACTGGCCAGCACGGCCTCGACGGCGATGCCCGCCGCGGCGACCGCCATGCGCTGGCGCTTGTCGGCGAAGGCCGCCGAGGCCGAGGCGTCGACATAGGGCACCGGCGTCAGCATCAGCAGCGTGATGCCGATCTCGTGCACTTCGCCGCCATGGACCTTGACCGCAAAGGCGTGCGCCATCTCGTGCAACGCCTTGATCAGCGGATAGGCCAGCCACATCAGCAGCAGCACCCGGCCACTGCCGGCATTGGCTTGCGTGTAGGTTGCGAATTCGTCGGCATGCGATGCCAACAAGATCACGCCCAGCGCGATGACGAAAGCCGCTGCCAGAAACGCCGCACGGCCGTAAAGGCCGCGCACGCGATGTCGGTTGGCGGCGAGGAACGAATCCGGATCCCAGAGCGGGATGCGGAATGACAGCGGATTGATCGCCGCACGCTCGCGGCGACGTTGATTTCGCGTCTGCGCGCGCACGATGGCCACGGCATCGGGTGTGACATCGCCGACGAACAGGTTGGCCCCGTAGGCCTGCGAGAACACCCGGATGGCCTCGCCCTGCGTGACGGCGTCCTCGGCGTCGGCGGCGGCGCGCTGGGCCCAGACTTCGTCCAGCGTGCGCTGGCCGTCACAGCTCGCGATCAGGCCGTAGGCCAGGTCGTTGAAGCGGTGGTGCCGGCCCGACACCGGGTCCGACAGCACGTACCAGGTGGCGCCGCGCATGCGCTGGCGCGTCACGCGCACGCCGTCGCGCAGCCGCGGGCGCATCGAGGCCACGCGGTACCAGTCCTGCGACAGCAGCGGCTCGCGCGGGCTCATCCAACGACCCGCCACCAGGTGCGGCGCACCCAGTTCGAAGCGCGCGTCCACCACACCTCGCCCAGGCTGCGTTCGTCGACGTCGATCTTCGCCACGCCGCGCAGCCCGGCGCGCAGGCTCGCATCGGCAGCGTCGAGGCGGCCTTCGACTTCGAACACGTTGCGGCCTTCGAGCGTGGTGGCCACTGGTGCGACGCGGCTGACCTTGAAGCCGACCGGCTGGCTCAGCAGGCCCGCGAACAACACGTGCGAGGTCTGGCCGACCTTCAGCTGCGAGACGTCCTGCTCGTCGACCTCGGCCACGACGCGATAGGACTTGTCGGGGGCGATCGTCAGCAACTCCTGACCACGCTTGACCGGCATGCCGATCGACTGGGTCAGGTCACCGCTGAGCACCACGCCGTCGAACGGCGCCTTCAGCTGCGCGCGCTCGAGCTGGCGCAGTGCCAACTCGCGCTGCGCTTGGGCCTGCTCGAGCTTGAAGCGGGCGATCACGATCTGTGCCGCGTCGTCCTTGCTCAGCGCCTCGCGATACTGCTTGTCGAGCTGAGCCGCTTCGGCGTCCCACCTCTCGCGTTCGAGCGCAAGGTCCTGGTCCTCCAGCGCCACCAGCACCTGGCCGGTCTTGACCGTCTCGCCGGGGCGCACCGACACCTGATGCACGAAGCCGTCGACCGGCGCCGCGATCACGCGCTGCAACGAGCAGATCG
>JBFINI010000435.1:0-3054 GCA_041611275.1 Burkholderiaceae bacterium | reverse complement strand
TGCTGGTGCAGGGCGCGCTGCTGCTCGGCGCGTTCGTGGTGCTGGGCCTGGTGGCCGGCGTGCTGGGCATGGGTGCCATGTTCGGCATGATGGCCGGCGGCGGTGGCCAGCACATGGGCGGCGCGATGGCCGCGATGGGGACCGGCATGTTGGCGCTGCTGGTGGTGCTGGTGCTGGGCGTGCTGATCAGCGTCGCCTTCTGGTTCGGCCCGGCGTTGGTGGTCTTTCGCAATGCGCCGCCGGTGGATGCGCTGCGCAACAGTGCGCTGGCGGTGGTCAAGAACTGGCTGCCCTTCCTGGTCTACGGCCTGATCTACATCTTGGCCGCGATCGTCGCGTCGATCCCACTCGGCCTGGGCTGGATCCTGCTGGTGCCGCTGGCCCTGCTGACCCTGTACGTTTCCTACCGCGACGTTTTCGGGTCGTGAGACTCAAGGGCTGGCATCCGTTGCCAGCGACGCGAGCGCGGACTCCACGCCGTGGCCGTGGGCGATGCCCAGCACCCGCATCGCCGCCTCGACGCCGGCCAGACAGCCGAGGATCATCGCTTCGTTCATGTCGCCCAGATGGCCGATGCGGAACACCCGGCCCGCGAGCGGCCCCAGGCCGCCGGCCATCGCCACCTGGAACCGCTCGCGCGCGACGGTGCGCAGCGCTTCCGGATCGATGCCGGGGGAGACCTCGACCGCCGTCACCGACACCGAGCGCGCCGCCGGCACTTTGGTGAACAGGCGCAGCGCCCCGCCTGCGCCCCAGCCCTCGACGGCCGCGTGCACCGCCAGCGCCAGCCGCGCATGGCGCGCGTGCACATGGGTCAGACCTTCGGCGTCGATCAGCCCGAGCGCGGCCTCCAGCCCGGCCAGGTGCGCCATCGGCAGCGTGCCGCAGAACTTGCGGTACGCCAGGTGGCTGCGACGGCGCCGCCAGTCCCAATAGAAGCGCGGCGCCTTGCACTGCTCGGCCGCGGCCAGCGCGCGCGCGTCGGCGGCGACGAAGGCCATGCCGGGCTGCAGCATCAGCCCCTTCTGCGAGGCCCCCATCACCACGTCCACCCCCAGCGCATCCATCGCGAACGGCGCCGCGGCCAGCGATGCCACCACGTCGACGACATACAGCGCCGGATGCTGCGCCGCATCGATGGCGCGCCGGATCGCCGCCAGATCGCTGGTGGTGCCGCTGGCGGTGTCGGTGTGGACCGCGAACACCGCCGCGATGCGATGTGCCGTATCGGCGCGCAGCGCGGCCTCGACCGCCGCCGGATCGATCGGATGTCCTTCGACATACGGCGTGCGCAACGCGTGCCCGCCATAGGCCTCGACCTGCTCGGCCCAGCCGTCGGAAAAGTGCCCGGTGCCCGGCACCAGCACCTGCGTCCCCGGCCCGACCAGGTTGGCAATCACCGCCTCCCAGCCGCCGTGGCCGTTGGCGGCGTAGAAGAACACCTCGGCGCGCTCGGTCTGCAGCAGCCGCTTCATGCCCGACTCGCAGGTGTCGACGAGTTGCGCGACCCGCGCGTCGGCCAGGTCGGTCGGCTGGCGCGCCATGGCCGCGATGACTTCGTCGGGCACATGCGTCGGGCCAGGGGAATGCAGCGAGCGGATGCCGGGGATGCGCGGGAGTGTGTTCATGATGCAGGCTCGGCCAGATTGCGGAAGTTTATCTACCCCGGAGATAAACTCCGTATACACGAGTAAGTTCCATCCATGGACCCGGTAGGCAACCCCTTCTCGCCCGGCGCCGGCAGCCCGCCGCCGGAGCTGGCTGGTCGAGACGAACTGATCGAGCAAGCCCGCATCATGCTTCGGCGGGTGCAGACAGGGCGCTACGAGCAGAGCCTGATGCTGGTCGGATTGCGGGGTGTCGGCAAGACGGTGCTGCTGAACAAGATCCGCGAGTTGGCCGAGGCGATGGGCTACACCAGCGTCATGATCGAGGCCACGGAGAGCCGGTCGCTGCCCGAACTGCTGGTGCCGCCGCTGCGCCAGATCCTGTACCAGCTCGACGCCATGGCCGGCGTCAGCAACAAGGTCAAGCGGGGCCTTCGCGTGCTGCGCAGCTTTGTCGGGGCCCTCAAGCTGAAAGTGGCCGACATCGAGATCGGCCTGGACATCGACCCCGAGCAGGGGTGTGCCGACTCGGGCGACCTCGAGGCCGACCTGCCCGAAATGTTCGCTGCGCTGGGCGAGGCGGCGCACGACCGCGGCAAGGCGGTCGCAGTGATCGTCGACGAGATCCAGTACCTCAGCGAAGCCGAAATGAGCGCGCTGATCATGGCCGTCCACCGCGTCTCGCAGCGGCAACTGCCCCTCGTGCTGGTGGGTGCCGGCCTGCCCCAGCTGGTCGGTCTGGCCGGCCGCTCGAAGTCGTACGCCGAACGGCTCTTCACCTACCCGGCCGTCGGCCCCCTGGCGCCCGACGACGCGAAGGAGGCCCTGCGCGGCCCCGTGCGTGCACAGGGCACCGACTTCACCGAGGCGGCGCTGGACGAACTGGTGGCGCTCACGCGGGGCTATCCGTACTTTCTGCAGGAGTGGGGTTACCAGGCCTGGAACCTCGCGTCCGCGTCACCAATCGACCGCGACGTCGTCGAACGCGCCACCACGGCGGCGATCAAGAAGCTCGACGGCAGCTTCTTTCGCGTCCGCTTCGACCGCCTGACGCCACGCGAGAAGGACTACCTGCGCGCACTGGCGGACATGGGCAATGGCGCGCACCGCTCGGGCGACATCGCCGATGCCCTGGGCGTCAAGGTCCAGTCGGTCGCGCCCTTGCGCAGCGGCCTGATCCGCAAAGGCATGATCTACAGCCCCGCGCACGGCGACACCGCCTTCACGGTACCGCTCTTCGACGAGTTCATGCTGCGCACGATGCCGGACTGGAAGCCCGTGCAGAGGTAGCGGCCCCCAAATCGCCGCGCGGTCGTGGCTATCGCGCGTCGTCGTCGGGCCGGTACGTCGGCTCGACGCTGCGGCACCGCTGTTCGACCTGGTGCACCGCGCGCTGCATCTGGTCGTCGGTCAGCGGCGTCGCCGTGCGCGCCTTGAGCAGGTGGCT
>JBFINI010000434.1:0-3057 GCA_041611275.1 Burkholderiaceae bacterium | reverse complement strand
GACCTGGTGCGCCGCTACCGGGTCACCAACACGTTCCTCTTTCCGACGGCGCTGAAGATGATGATGCGCGCGAGCGAATGGCAGCACGTTCACGACCGCGTACAGTTGCGCGCCGTGATGAGCGCCGGCGAGGCGGTCGGCACGGCGGTGTTCGACTTCGCCCGCGAACATCTCGGCGTCACCGTCAACGAAATGTTTGGCCAGACCGAGATGAACTACATCGTCGGCAACTCTCACGAGAAGTGGCCGGCGCGGCCAGGTGCGATGGGCCGGGCCTATCCCGGCCATCGCGTGGCGGTGATCGACGACGACGGTCGCGAGGTCCCCGCCGGCACGGTCGGCGAAGTGGCCGTGCACCGGCGCGATATCCATGGCCACCCGGATCCGGTGTTCTTCATCGGCTACCTGAACAACGACGCGGCCACCCGCCGCAAGTTCACCGGCGATCCGGCGGACTCGTGGTGCCGCACCGGTGATCTGGCCAGCCGCGATGACGACGGCACCCTGTGGTACCAGGGGCGCGCCGACGACATGTTCAAGGCCGCCGGCTATCGCATCGGACCCGGTGAGATCGAGAACTGCCTGCTTGGCCATCCGGCAGTCACCAACGTCGCGGTGGTGCCGAAACCAGATGCTGAGCGCGGCGCCGTGGTCAAGGCCTTTGTCGTGCTCGCCGCCGGCGTGCGCGGGGACGCGGCGCTGGTCGAGGCGTTGCAGCACCATGTGCGCGGCAAGCTGGCACCTTATGAATACCCGAAGGAGATCGAGTTCATCGACGCTTTGCCGATGACCACCACCGGCAAAGTGCAGCGGCGTGTACTGCGTGAACTCGAGGCCAGCCGCGCACGCGGTGCGGCCTGAGCGTCGTTCAGGCCCTGCCGCGCAGCGCCGAGGTGTCGGCGATCACCGCGGGTCGTGCCGAAGCCTCGCGGATAGCCTGCTTCAGCAGCGGCCGCCAGTCCTCTTTCGGTGCGTCGTACAGGCGCGCCACCAGCGACGGCGGCAGTTCCCGATAACGGCGCCGGTCGGGACCGAAAGTGATCTCGCGAAAACCGAGTTCCTGCAGCCACTGCCACATTTCGTCGCTCAGGCCCGCTTGAATCGTCATCCGCACGTCGTGCAGGAAGACCTTTGCACCGAGCGTGGGCTTGGGGCCCGGCGGCGGCGGCTGACGCTCGCGGCGAATCTTGAAAAGAGTACGGAATTCGTCGAACGCCCCCATCGAGCTCTCCTGGTGCCGGGGCAGCCACGATCAAGGGCGATAGCCTTCCGGTTGATTGAAGGCTAGAGCATCCGCGCAGCGCCGGCAGCTCCGCCGGACAGCTTAAGGCGCGCGCTGGTGCGGCGCGGGCCGCTGGCGCTCAACGTCGATTCAGGTGGACGACCGGCCGCAGTTCGGCTTCCGTCAACGCAAGCTCAAGCACCTGCGCGCGCTCGTCCGGATCGGCTGCATCGAACAATTCGGCCACGCGCGACGGCGGAACCTCCCGGTAACGGCGACGGTTGTTTGGATACTTCTCCTCGCGCCAGCCCTGGGCGACCAGCCACTCCCAGGTCGTGGTGGTCAGACCGGCCTGTACGGTAATTCGCACGTCGCCCCTGACGATGCGCGCGCCGAGCCGCGGCTTCGGGCCCGCCGGTGGTATCCACCGCTCGCGATAAACGCCGGCGAGCCGACGTATTGAATCGAGCCAGCTCATCAAATTGTGAGGAACGCTTCTTCTTGAGACCGCATCAAGACCTCGGCCGTGCATGAACGCTAGCCCGACGGCACGGCAAGCGCAAGCGAGTGCTTCGCCTAAGGTTCACTGCCCCTGCAGTTCGTCAAGTTCCTGCGACGTAAAGCCGGCCTGTCGCCGAGCCGACAGGTTGAACGGACCGCGCAGACGAGGCGCCTCGAAACGCCGTAGCGCCAGTCGATGGAATTCGAGGCCGTCCACGCCGCGTTGGCCGCACAGGGCATGGAACCAGTGATTGCCGATGGCCACATGACCGATTTCGTCGCGCAGGATCACGTCGATGACCTGCGCCGATTGGAAATCGCCGACCGCAGCGAACTTGGCGCGGACCGCCGGCGAGGCATCGAGCCCACGCGCTTCGAGCGTGCGCGGCACCAGCGCCATTCGCGCCAGAACATCGGCAGCGGTCTTGCGCGCCATCTCCCACAGGCCGTCGTGCGCGGGGAAATCGCCGTAGTCGAAACCGACGTCGTGGAGGCGCCCGCACAGCAGCGTGAAGTGCTGCGCCTCTTCGATCGCCACCCTCGCCCAGTCACGGTAGTAGGCCTCGGGAAGTCCCTCAAAGCGCCACAAATGATCGAGCGCCAGTCCGATGGCATTGAACTCGATGTGCGCCAACGCATGCAGTAGCGCCGCGCGGCCCTCGCGGCTCGCCGCCGCACGCGCCGGTACTTTGCCCGGTGCCACCAGCAGCGGTCGCGGTGGTCGGCCAGGCACATCGCCGGGATCAGCCAGTGCCGTATCGGTGTCGCAGGTCAGTTCCGGATCGGCGAGCGCCCGCGTCAGCCGCAATCGATCCTCCACCCCGGCGGCGCGCAGGGCCTCAAGCGAGCAGCGGCGCAGTTCGTCCAAAGCGGCCTCGGTAGAATCTGCGCGCATTCTAGGAGGTCACGTGACTGCGCCCGCACCCATCGGCCAAGTGCTCGGACTCGGCGGTTTGTTCTTCAAGTCGTCGAACCCGGCGCGGCTGCGCGAGTGGTACCAGCGTGTGCTGGGATTGACCTTCAACAGCTGGGGCGGCATTGCCTTCGACTCGTCCACGCTGCCAGCGGGCAGCCGGACGGTCTTTTCGCCGTTCGCCGCGGACACGGATTACTTCCAGCCGAGCGTTCACTCATTCATGTTCAATCTGATCGTCGACGACCTGCAAGCCGTGCTGGCCCGGGCGACCGCCGCCGGCGCCCAGGTCCTCGACGATCGCGCCAGCGGCGAACATGGCGAATTCGCCTGGGTGATCGATTGCGACGGCAACAAGGTCGAGCTGTGGCAGCCGCCCGCGGCCGCCGACTAAGGAGCACAGTTTGGCGATCTATCAGCT
>JBFINI010000433.1:0-3073 GCA_041611275.1 Burkholderiaceae bacterium | reverse complement strand
TCGGCGCCACGGCTGACGGACCGCGCCATGTGCGCCTCGGTGAACAAGCCGCTGGCGCGCAGCGCCCCGGCCAGCCGCACTGCGGCTTGTGCCGTATCGAGTCCGTCGTCAAACAACGCGCCGGCCAGCGGCAACTCGAGCCTGGGCATCGGCATCTCGCCCGCCGCGGTGCGTCCGGCCGTCGTCACCGCTGCGACCGCCGCCGGCTTCGCGGGCGATGGCTCGGTCGCACGCCGCGGCCCGCCAGCCAACGCAGCCAACGCCAGCGGCGCCACCGCCGCAAGCGCACCGGCTGTGGCAGAAGGAGGCGCCATCGGCGCAGCCGCATGGGTGGTTGCCTGCGACGCGGCGCCGAACGTCCGGCCCGTGCCCGCTGCTGGCTGCGCAGCGGCATGCGGTGCATCGTTCAGCCCGCCGCGAACCGGCGCCAGCAGCCCGGCCGCAACGGAATTCCCTCCGTTGACGCCAGCCGTTGGCCTTGCCACCGGGCCCGACGCATCGCCGGTGCCGACAGCCCCGGACGCCGATGCGCTCTTCACAGCCGAAGGTCCCGATCCGGCCGCGGCCGCCAGCAAAGCGTCGCGCAACGAGACCGGAATCGGAAAACGGAACGGCCCGGCTTCGAGGCGTGCCGCGGCACCCGTCGACTGCACCAGGTTGATGACCGGGTAGCGGCCGGCCAGCGATTGCAGCTCACGGGCCAGATCGGCCCGTCAGCCGTGTGCAGTGGCCACCGTGATGGCCAGCTTGACGTTCAGCGTGATGCGGGCAAGCGCAGCGTTCTCGGCAGCCGCGAAGGGCCGCCGCACGATATTGGCCAACGCGCCGGCATCCATCGCCCGCCCTTCCGCTCAATCGGCTGACGTGGCCGGGCGATCGCCCGGCAGCAGCAGATGTTCGAGCTCGGCCAGCCACGGCTCCGCCAGCCGCCGGATTTCGGCATCGTCGGTGAGGATGCTGCGCAGCAGGCGAACACGCGTCGGCTGCTCGGTCGGGCACAGGCTCTGCACCTGGGCCGCCATCTTCAGCTGATGCACCTGGCAGATGCACTGGCGCTCCAGCCGACCGACCTCGACCCAGTCCTGTGCCCGCGCAGCGGCCACCATCGCGCGACTGGTCGTGGCGATCGACAGGTAGCGATCGAGCAGGCTGCGTCCGCCGTTCGCGTCGGCGGATGCAGCCATCGGCGCCGCGGGAGTGCTGCCGTCCATGGGCGCGCTCCGTCAGACCGACACGGCAACACGCCGCCCCGGCACCGTCTCGGCATCAACACTCGCCACGGCCCGAGCGCGGGGATCGATCTGCGCCCAGGCCGCCCTGAGTTCGGCCAGCAGGCGCTCGACCTCGTCGAGCGCGGCGCGATCGTTGCGCAGGTTCGCCTGCAGCAGCCGCAAGCTCGCGTAGTCGTACAGCTGCGCCAGTTGCCCGGCCATCGCGCCACCGGCGCTGCGGTCCAGGCTCGCCTTCAGTCCTTCTTCGACGATGCGCACCGCCTTGCCGAGCGCCTGGCCCTTCTCGGCGATACGGCCGGCGGCGACATGCGATCGCGCCAGCCTGATCGCCTCGAGCGCGCCATCGAACAGCAACAGCACCAGCTGATGCGGCGGCGCGGCGGTAACGTCGGTGTCGATACCCACCCTGCGATAAAGATGCGCGCCAACGCGGTTCATGCCTGTCTCCGTCGATTCGGAATCCAGCCTGTTCTATCGGCATGACACGCAGATCGATTTAACCGGCGGTGCCGCGGAAATACCGCGCTATTCCGCGTCTAGCGATGCGATCGGCGCCTACGTCTTTTGCAGCGAAGGCAGCCCGGCTAGTGCGTTTGCCAGTGCATTGCTCTGCGACTGGCGGCCGGTGACCAGTGCGTCGAGCTGGCTGTACTGTCGACGCAGCCGCTGCTCTATCAGTGCAAGGCGCGCTTGCATGCGTTCCTGCTGCTGGTCGATCGTCTTGATCGACGCCCGCAGTCCTTCCTGGCGCGATTCGAGCGTGCCCGCCGGTTCGATGACCGCCTTGACCGCGGCGCGCAGGCGCACCGCGAAGCCCTGCTCGGCCTCGAGCGTCGATGTGGTTGTGAACAGCCTCGCCAGCCTGGTCGGACCGGCCGCCGCCAGCTCGCCGATCTTGTTTTCGTCGAGTTTCAGCGTTCCGTCGGCCTGCAGGCTGATGCCGATGTCGCTCAAGCGCGAAAAATCGCCTGCCGCCGCCGTCATCGTGCCACGCGCGAGGCCGCTGATCTGGCCCTGGATCCGGCGCAGCACCGACTCGCCATTGAGGATGGCCGCAGTCTTGGTGTTCGGATCGTACTTCGTGAGTTCGGCGATCAGCTTGCCGAGGTCGTTGTAGGTCTTGACGAAGTCCTGCACTGCAGTCTTCATCCTCTCCGCATCGGGCTCGACGACGACTTCGCTGCTGATAGCCGTCCCCGGAGGCGAGCCCGCCGGGGGCGCCTGGGTCAGCGTCAGCGTCAGGCCATCAATCGCGTTGGCCACGGTATTGGTGCTCGCCGTCAGCGCAAGCCCGTTGATCGAGTACTTCGCGTCCTGCGCGGCTTGCGTCGTCGTGAACGCCAGCGATTCGATCTTCTTGCTGGTGCTGACCTGAAAACCCTGTGCCGCGCCGGTTTCCTTCGAAACCAACACGATTCGGGTCTTCGCGCCGTCGTTGATCAGCGTCGCCGTCACACCGATTCCCGCCGCGTTGATTTCGTCGCGCAGTTCGGTCAGCGTGCCGGCGCCGGCATCACCGATCTCGATCGTCGCCAGCGTCGTCTTGCCGTCGCCGCTCTTGATCGTCACCGTTCCCTTACCGATATCGGTGGTGGCAGAATCAAAACCCGCTGATGCGGTCGACTGCGTTCGCGCAAGTTGCGTCACCGCGACCGCGTAGCGACCCAGCGCTGGCGTTCCACTGACCGCTGCCGTGACTCCCTGGCCATTGACCGTGGCTTTGCCGGCTGCAAAGGTTGTCTTGCGGCCAAGTGCATTCAATGCCGTATCCAGCGCCGAAAGCGCGCCCTGCACGCGCCCGAATGCGGTCAGCCGCGACTGAATCTGCGTTTCGCGCTGTT
>JBFINI010000432.1:0-3081 GCA_041611275.1 Burkholderiaceae bacterium | reverse complement strand
TTCTCGGTCATCAGTTCCTGCATCGCCTTGCGCAGCAGCGCTGCATTCTCGGTGCCGCCGCTGACCGAGTCGAGGCGCGCGCGCTCGCGGTCCATGTACTCGCGGACCAGCGCCGTGGACACCTCGAGCTCGTGGCCTTCGCAGTAATCCGCGACGTACTCGCCGACGATCATGCCGGCCACGACCGTCTCCGCCACCGAGTTGCCGCCCAGGCGGTTGAAGCCGTGCATGTCCCAGCAGGCGGCCTCGCCCGCGGCGAACAGCCCGGCCAGCGACGGGTTCTGCCCGGTGTGGTCGGTGCGCACGCCACCCATGGTGTAGTGCTGGGCCGGCCGCACGGGAATCGGCTTCTCCGCCGGGTCGATGCCCAGGAAGTAGCGGCAGATGTCCTTGACCTCGCGCAGGTTGCGCTCGATGTGCTCGCGGCCCAGCAGCGTGATGTCCAGCAGCAGGTGGTCGCCGAAGCGCGACTTCACGCCGTGGCCGGCGCGGATGTGCTGCTCCATGCGGCGCGACACGACGTCGCGCGAGGCCAGCTCCTTCTTCTCCGGCTCGTAATCCGGCATGAAGCGGTGGCCCGCCGCGTCGATCAGCAGGCCGCCGTCGCCGCGGCAGCCCTCCGTGACCAGGATGCCGGCAGGGAAGATCCCGGTCGGGTGGAACTGCACGGCTTCCATGTTGCCCAGCGCCGCCACGCCCGTCTCCAGCGCCAGCGAGTGCCCGATGCCCTCGTTGATCACGGCATTGGTCGTGACGCGGTACAGGCGCCCCGCGCCGCCGGTCGCGATCACGGTGGCGCGCGCGACGCACGCCGCCAGCTCGCCCGTGATGAGGTCGCGCACGATCGCGCCGTGGCAGCGGCGCCCGTCGTGGATGAGCGCCAGCGCCTCGGTGCGCTCCAGCACGGGGATGCCCTCGGCGATCGCGCGGTCGCCCATCGTGAACAGCATCGCGTGGCCGGTGCCGTCCGAGGCGTAGCAGGTGCGCCACTTCTTGGTGCCGCCGAAGTCGCGCTGCGCGACCAGGCCATGCGCCTCGTCGCGCTCGGTCAGCGTGACGCGCTGGCCGTTGATGACGACCTGGTGGTCGCCGCGCCGCACGCGGCTCCACGGCACGCCCCACGCCGCCAGTTCGCGCACCGCCTTCGGCGCGGTGTTAACGAACATGCGCACCACGCGCTGGTCGGCGCCCCAGTCGCTGCCGCGCACGGTGTCTTCGAAGTGCACGTCCTCGTTGTCGCCATGGCCCTTGATCACGTTGGCCAGCGAGGCCTGCATGCCGCCCTGCGCGGCCGCCGAGTGAGAGCGCTTGGGCGGCACCAGCGACAGGATCAGCGCCTCGTGCCCGCGCCGCTTGGCGCCTATGGCCACCCGCAGTCCGGCCAGGCCGCCGCCGATGACCAGCACGTCGGTGTAGTGGATCTTCATCGCGCGGCGCTCACCGGGACGCCGGCACGGCCGGCTGCGCCCAAGCGGGCGTGTAGGGCTGGCCGGCTTGCGGCGCATGCTCGATGCCGATCTTGACGTAGGCTGCCAGCGTGGCCAGGCCCAGCACCAGGAAGAACGCCGTCAAGGCCCACTTCAGCGTCTTCAACCTGCGCCGCGTGGCGCCCGGATCGGCCCCGGCAAACCAGCCCCACTTCACGGCCAGGCGGTACAGCCCGATGCCGCCGTGCAGTTCGACCGCAAACAGCAGCACCAGGTACAGCGGCCAGAAGGTCTCGGACCAGATGCGATCGGCACTGCCGTAGGGGCCGATGCTGCCCGGCCGCGTCAGCATCACGTAAAGGTGGATCGAGGCCAGGAAGAAGAGCGCGAACCCGGTCACCACCTGCCACCACCACAGCGTGGTGTCGCCGTGCTTCATGTCATCGGCATGCGCGCGAAAGGCGCGCACCTGCGCGTAGCTGATCGGGAACTTGCGCACCGCCAGCATCGCGTGCAGCACCACCAGCGCGAAGATCACCGCGACCACGATCGACACCAGCCAGGGCATCGAGCGGCCGAAGAAGAAGTAGCCCTCGAAGAACTTGGTCACCGTCCACATCGCGTCCTTGCCGAGCAGGATCGACGAGACGAAGAACATGTGACCCCACATGAACAGCGCCAGCACCAGGCCGCTGCCGCTTTGCAACCAGTCCAGCCTGGCCGGCCAGCGGCTCTTGCGGGCACCACCTGCCCGCTCGACAGGAGCCGCTAGCGTGGGGCTCTTCATAGGCATCGGATTGGGAATCGGCTGCTGGTTTTCTTCGCAATGGCCGCAGCGCATCTTCAGCCCGCGGCCGATTCGAGCGCTTGATGCGCATCAATGGCGGCCGGGCAACCGCGACGTGTCGGTCGACGCGGCCCGTGGCTGCCCGGTGCATTTCCCAGGGGAGGAATGGGGCCGACGCGAGGCTCAGGCCCTTCGATGCAATGAGGCAATGGTGGTGGGCGGTGCAGGGTTCGAACCTGCGACCCCTGCCGTGTGAAGGCAGTGCTCTACCGCTGAGCTAACCGCCCGAATCCGGGCCTTCGGGTGCCGTCCGGCGTGCCGGAAAGGGCGCGATTATGCCAGACGGCGCCACAGCGTCTTACCGCCGCTGGCCTTGTCGAGCGCGGCCAGGACCGCTTCGTGGGCCGCCGTTTCGTCGGCCGGCACGGCAACCGCCGCGACCGTGAAACTGCCGAGGTCGATGGCCGGGACCGCGGCCGCGCCGTTCGCGCCCTCCTGCACCTCGATGACCAGCGAATCCTGGCCGCGGGTCATGCGCACATAGACCTCGGCCAGCAGCCCGGCGTCGAGCAGCGCGCCGTGCAGGGTGCGATTGGTGTTGTCGACTTCCAGGCGCCGGCACAGCGCATCGAGCGAGTTCGACTTGCCGGGGAACTGGTTGCGCGCCAGCAGCAGCGAGTCGGTGATGCGGGCCACCCGGCTGGCGATGCGCGGGCGGGCGATGCGCTTCAACTCGGTGTCGAGGAAACCGAGGTCGAAGGCGGCGTTGTGGATCACCAGTTCGGCGTCGGCCAGGTAGGCCAGCAGTTCGTCGGCAATCTCGGCAAAGCGCGGCTTGTCGGCCAGGAATTCATCGCTGAGGCCGTG
>JBFINI010000431.1:0-3085 GCA_041611275.1 Burkholderiaceae bacterium | reverse complement strand
TCCTGCGCGAGTACTGGCTGCAGTTCGAACTGACCTCGGTGCTGCTGGTGGCGGCGATCGTCGCCGCAGTGGCGGTGGTGCGACTGAACCGGAGGAACGATGGATAAGGTTCAGCTGCTGCTGGCGCTGGCGATCGCGCTGTTCGCGATCGGCCTGCTCGGCGTGATCGTCCGCCGCAACCTGCTGGTGATGCTGATGTGCATGGAACTGATGCTCAACGGCGTCAACCTGAGCCTGGTCACCTTTGCGCACCAGATGGGCGAGGCGGTCGGCGCGGTACTGGTGTTCCTGATCTTCGTGGTGGCCACCGCCGAGATCGCGGTGGCGATCCCGATCGTGCTGCTGCTGGTCAAGCGCAAGGGTTCGCTCGACCTGAACCTGTATTCGGACCTCAAGGGATGACGATAAGCGCCGTACGGCCGACCAAAGGTGCTCAGCTGCCCCCGACGGGGACAGCGCGAAGCGCGAAGGGGGCAAATTGACCTATCCGCTCACCCTGATCGTCGTCCTGCCGCTGATCGGCTTCCTGATCAACGGGCTGGCCGGAAACACGCTCGGCAAGCGCTTCGTCTCCATCGTCGGCTGCGGCCTGCCGATCGCCTCTTTTGCCATCGCCGCCTGGGCGGTGGCGCAGCTTGTGGCCGGCGACGGCTCACCAAGGATCGAAACGGCGTTCACCTGGGCGCTGATCGGCGACAAGAGCTTTGAAATTGCCTTCTATCTCGACCGACTGTCCAGCGTGATGGTGCTGATCGTCACCGGCGTCGGTTCGCTGATCCATCTGTACTCGATGGGCTACATGAAGGACGACGAAAGCTACGCGCGCTTCTTCGCCTATCTGAACCTGTTCCTGTTCTTCATGCTGCTGCTGGTGCTCGGCCGCTCGCTGCTCGTGCTGTTCGTCGGCTGGGAGGGCGTGGGCCTGGCCTCGTATTTGCTGATCGGCTTCTGGTTCGAAGATCCGGAGAAAGCCGCCGCTGGTAAGAAGGCGTTCATCACCAATCGTGTCGGCGACGCCGGCTTCCTGCTCGGCATGTTCCTGCTGTTCTTCGCCGTCGGCACGCTCGACATGGACAAGATCAACGCGACCTTCATGGCCGGCGTGCCGGCCGGCGTGTCGGCGAGCGTGATCGGTGTGCTGCTGTTCATCGGCGCCACCGGCAAGTCGGCGCAGATCCCGCTGCACGTGTGGCTGCCCGACGCGATGGCCGGCCCGACGCCGGTCTCGGCGCTCATCCACGCGGCGACGATGGTGACCGCGGGCGTGTATCTCGTCTCGCGGCTGTCGGGCATCTTCCTGCACGCCGAGTTCGCCTCGCAGCTGGTGGCCACGATCGGCGTGCTGACGGCGTTCTTCGCGGCGACGATCGCCGTGGTGCAGACCGACATCAAGCGCGTGCTGGCGTATTCGACGATCTCGCAGCTCGGCTTCATGTTCCTCGCCGCCGGCGTCGGCGCCTACGGCGTGGCGGTTTTCCACCTGTACACGCACGCGTTCTTCAAGGCCTGCCTGTTCCTCGGCGCCGGCAGCGTGATCCACGCGATGTCGGGCGAGCAGGACATCCGCAAGATGGGCGGCCTGTGGAAGAAGATCCCCATCACCTTCGCCACCTTCGCCATCTCCACCGCGGCGATCGCCGGCCTGCCGCCGTTGTCGGGCTTCTTCTCCAAGGATGAGATCCTCTGGTTCGCCTACGGCAGCGCGTTCGGCGGCTCGGCCTGGCTGCTGGTGCTCGCCTCGGTCACGGCGCTGCTCACCGCTTTCTACATGTTCCGCCTGCTGTGGCTCACTTTCTTTGGTTCGCCGCGGATGGACGAGGAGGTCGCGCACCACGTACACGAGTCGCCGCTGTCGATGACCGGCGTGCTGGTCGTGCTGGCGGTGCTGGCCGCGGTCGGCGGCTTCTTCTCGATCCCGCACTTCCTCGAGCCGATGCTGCCGCTGCCGGTGATCCGGCCCGAAGCGCAGGCTTTCCACGGGACGCTGATCGTCATCGCCATCGCCCTGGGTGTCGGTGGCCTGCTGCTCGCCGCCTGGTTCTACGGCAAGGATGCGGCGCGCGCCACGGCCTGGAAGCCGCGCTTCGAGCGCCTGCACGCGCTGCTTACCGGCAAGTACTACATCGACGAACTGTACGACGCCGTGCTCGGCCGGCCATTGAACTGGATCTCCGAGCGCGTGTTTCTGCGCATCGGCGATCGGTTCCTGATCGACGGCACGCTCGACGGGCTAGCGGCACTGGCCCAGCGCAGCGCCGGGCGGCTGTCGCGGCTGCAGACCGGCAACCTGCACCTGTACGCGTTCCTGGTGCTCGCCGGCATCGTCGGCGCACTGATCTGGAGCTGGCGCAATGGGTGACGCCGTCCTGCTGAATGTCGTTCTTTACCTGCCGCTGCTCGGCATCGCGTTGATCATCGCCATGCCGGACGGGCATGACGACCGCGTGCGCAACACTTCCTTCGGCGTGATGCTGGCGCAGTTCGTCATCACGATGCTGCTGTACCTGCGCTTCGATCCGGCGCTGGCGTCTCTGCAGTTCGAGACGCGGCTGCCGTGGATTCCCGAGTGGGGCGTTTACTACCACATCGCGCTGGACGGCTACAACATCCTGCTGGTGCTGCTGACCGCGTTCCTGGGGCCCCTGGTCGTCGCCGGTGCGTTTTCCGCAATCCAGAAGGACATCAAGCTGTTCTATGCGATGGTGTTCTTCATCCAGTTCGCGATGCTCGGCACGTTCGTCGCCCAGGACCTGCTGCTGTTCTACATCTTCTGGGAGACGATGCTGATCCCGATGTTCCTGATCATCGGCATCTGGGGCGGCGAGCGGCGCATCTATGCGACGCTGAAGTTCGTGCTGTACACGGCATTCGGCTCGATCCTGATGCTGGCGGCGCTGATCTACCTGGTGTGGTCGAACTACCAGGGCACCGGCAACCTGTCGTTCGCTTTCAGCGATCTTTTCGGCACACAACTGAACGTCACCGAGCAGGGCTGGATGCTGGCGGCCTTCGCGTTGTCGTTCGCGATCAAGGTGCCGATGGTGCCGCTGCACACCTGGCTGCCCGACGCGCACGTCGAGGCGCC
>JBFINI010000430.1:0-3087 GCA_041611275.1 Burkholderiaceae bacterium | reverse complement strand
GCTTCGCATCGTCTTTCGACTTCGCGTCGTCTTTCGACTTTGCATCGTCTTTCGACTTCGCGTCGTCTTTTGACTTTGCATCGTCTTTCGACTTTGCGTCGTCTTTCGACTTGGCCTGGTTCACCGCTCGCCTCACTCCGCCTTCGGGATTCAGTGCCCGGCCCCGACGAGAAATCCGGACGCCGCCAGCACTAGCACCAGCACCTCAAGGGCCGACATGACCACCAGCACCCATTCACCGTTGCGGATGAAGATCGGCACGATGCGCAGATAGCAGGGGATCGTTGCGGCCGACAGCAGTGCCACACCGAGAAAGTTCATGTAATCGCCCGTACCCGCCAGCCGCAGCCAGCCCCATCCGTTGGGCACGCCGGCCGCCTGCCGGAACTGATCCGCCGGCAGACCCCACAGCCGCGGCAGTTCCTGCAGATCGACATGCGGCTTGACGACGCCAAAGAGATAGACGAGATACGTTCCGACCAGCAGGACAAAACCCAGGCGCATGCCGCGATCGAGCCAGTTCGCGTAGGCGAGCTGCTCTTCGGAGACAAACG
The DNA here is from genome assembly GCA_041611275.1 of Burkholderiaceae bacterium. Classification (GTDB taxonomy): domain Bacteria; phylum Pseudomonadota; class Gammaproteobacteria; order Burkholderiales; family Burkholderiaceae_F; genus JADJWR01. The sequence goes on along the minus strand of JBFINI010000430.1, from coordinate 2,533 downwards.
TGTCAGCGGACCCCGGCTTGCTCATCACCCATTTCCTATTTCAATAGCCTAGTGACTTGAGCAGCGCTCGCGCGCCAGCCACCAGCAGCAGCGCAATGACCACCTTGCGTATCAGCGAGGCCGACGCCACCGTCAATAAGCGTACACCGAGAGACGAGCCCAGCATGATGCCGATGATCGACGGCACCGTGATGATCGCCAGCACCGCGCCTTCGTTCAGGTAGATCCACGCCGCTGAACTGTCGACGATCGACAGCACCAGCATGCTGGTCGCCACCGACACCTTCAGCGGCGCTCCCATCAACAGGTTGAGCACCGGCACATTGGCCCAGCCCGCACCGAGCCCGAACATGCCGGCCATCACGCCGATGCCGCAAAACATCACCAACCCGATCCCGGTGCGGTGCGTTCGCCATTCAACGATGCGGTCAGCGCCGGCATCGAAGTACACGCCATTCATCCTCAGCGCGGTCGACCAGCGATGTTCCGACGCTACATGCGGAAAGTCCGACTTCTTGGCCCGCCACATCAGCAGGACGATGCCCAGCAGCGTGAGGCCCAAGGCAAACTGGACCGCACGCGCCGGCAGCGCCAAGCCCACGATCGCGCCGACGATCGACGATGCCGAGCCGATCAGGGCCAGCGGCAAGGCCAGCCGCAGACTGGCCATGCCGCTTTTCAGCAGCCTCGGGCTGGAAGCCAGCGCAGCGGCCAGCGCCACCATCAAGCCGGCGCCACGGACGAAGTCGAGATGAAAGGGAAAGAAGCCGGAGACGATCGGCACGAACAGCACGCCACCACCGACACCACCGAGCACGGCAACGATGCCGAGAAAGAAGCAGACGACAAAGAGCAGCAGCGGCCAGAACCACCACGGCATCGCGCTGGGCGAAGCGGCGCTGCCCAATGCGATCGCGCTGTCGGCCGCCCAGGCAAATGCCGGCAGCGCCAACAGCGCTGCCAAACAGATTGCATTCCTCGCCTGAATCAAGCGGCCGCTCCAACCGCACGGCCGGGCCCGGCCTGCGCGCATTTACTGTGCTGAGGTCGTTTTACGCAGACGGGACGCGAGCCGTCTACTACCGAAGGGGAGTTGCAACACCCCCACCCATCAGGGGGGCTTGTCCGGCGTTGCTGCTGTTTCCGATCATCGCGGCACGCCGTGCGCGTGCTCGCCGCGCACATGTCATGCGAATTCGCTCGACGGCTGGGGAGAGAACACGGTGTCAGGTTTGGTCGATCCACACGGCGGCGGGCCGCTCAAGCCCCTGCTGCTGGCGGACGCTGCTCGGGCGCAGGCGCTGGCGCGGGCGAAGACGCTGCCGAAACTGCGGGTCAGCTCGCGCGAGAAAGGCGACCTGATGATGCTCGGTATCGGCGGCTTCACGCCGCTGGATGGTTTCATGACGCACGGCGACTGGGAGCGCGTGTGCGACGGCATGAAGCTCGCCTCGGGGCTGTTTTGGCCGATTCCGATCACGCTGTCGGCCGACAAGAGCCAAGCCGATGCGATCGACACCGGCACCGAGATCGCCCTGGTCGATCCCGACTCCGACGAGATCCTGGCGACGATGCGCGTCAGCGAGAAGTACACGATCGACAAGAAGCACGAGAGCATGATGGTCTTCAAGACCGCCGATGCCGGGCATCCCGGCGTCAAGATGGTCATGGAGCAAGGCGACGTCAATCTCGCCGGGAAGGTAGCGGTGCTGTCGACCGGCGGCTTTCCGGAGCGGTACGGCGCGCTGTACCTGACGCCGGCGCAGACGCGCGAGCTGTTCATCTCGCTAGGCTGGTCGCGCATCGCCGCTTTCCAGACCCGCAACCCGATGCACCGCTCGCACGAGTACCTGGCCAAGGTGGCCATCGAGGTCTGCGACGGCGTGCTGGTGCACTCGCTGCTCGGGGCGCTAAAACCGGGCGACATCCCCGCCGATGTGCGCACGCGGGCCATCGCCTCACTGATCGACGGCTACTTCGTCGCGAAGACCGTGGTGCAGGCCGGCTATCCACTGGACATGCGCTACGCGGGCCCGCGCGAAGCGTTGCTGCATGCGCTGTTCCGGCAGAACTACGGCTGCTCGCACCTGATCGTCGGCCGCGATCATGCCGGCGTCGGCAGCTATTACGGGCCGTTCGACGCGCACCACATCTTCGACGAGATTCCCGAAGACTCGCTGCAGACGCGGCCACTGAAGATCGACTGGACCTTCTGGTGCTACCAGTGCGGAGGCATGGCTTCGGCGCGCACCTGCCCGCACGATGACAAGGACCGTTTGCATGTGTCTGGCACCCAGCTGCGGAAATGGCTGGCTGAAGGGGCCGATGTGCCGGCCGAGTTCAGCCGGCCGCAGGTGCTTGCGATCCTGCGCAAGTACTATGAAAGCCTTTAGGCGCTCGCCGCTCGAGCCGCCGATCCGATCCGCCGCTGAACAGGCGGAAACACGTGCGCCGCTCGCGCTCGGCCGCTGCCTGAGCCGCGCAAGCGCTTCGACCTGGTCGGGGCGGGTAAACCTGCCGGCATCGCCCTCAG
>JBFINI010000429.1:0-3087 GCA_041611275.1 Burkholderiaceae bacterium | reverse complement strand
TGCTTCGCAACGAGAACCGTCCTATCATCGGTCACGTCATGTACCTGACGATCAACCAACCCGAAAAGTGCGTCATGGCACGCATCACGCGCCAGCGTGTTCGCCACCAGGCGAACTTCACCCTGCGCCAGTATGGCTCCTGGCGCAAGGCGACTGTCGCGGCCAAGGCCTGGGTCGACGCCACGCTGCCGACGCTGCCCGCGCGCATCGAGCGCAAGAATCTGAAGACCACGCGCAACACCTCGGGCGTAGTCGGCGTGCGGCTGGCCAACGCCACGCGATCGCGCAACGGTCATGACTACCCCGATTGGCGCTGGGTCGCCTTCTGGCCCGGCTGCCCGCAGACCAGCGGCATCGGCTGGTCGGTCAACAAGTACGGTGACGGCCCGGCCTTCGTCAGTGCCTGCCTGGCACGGCAACTCGAGTCACTCGACCGCGAGGCCATCGACGCCAAGGTGGCGCGCATGCGTGGCAAGCCCGCCTACCGCGCACTGCTGCGAAAGAAGCGCCTGTCGCCGCCATGACGCAAGAGTTGTCGGCGAGCGTGCGCCTGCCGTGGCGGCACGGCGCCTCGCGCTGAACGCGGCCGTGGCGCAACTGTGGGACATTTCGCCGCCGGTGCATGCCGGTTCGCCGGTCTTTCCCGGCGACGCGCACTACTCCCAGCAATGGGCCGCAACGCTCGGGCCCGGATGTCCGGTCAACGTCAGCACCATCACGCTGTCGCCGCACACCGGCGCACATGCCGACGCACCGCTGCACTACGACAACGACGGCCTGGCCGCCGGCGCCCTCGATCTCGACGCCTACCTTGGGCCGTGCCGCGTGATTCACGCCATCGGCTGCGGCGCGCTGATCCAGTGGCGGCACCTCGAACGGCGCATCGATGCGTCGTTGCCGGCGCGCGTGCTGGTACGGACCTACGAGCGCATGCCGGTCGTTCACTGGGACGCCGGACTCAGCGCCTATGCGCCCGCCACGATCGAGCGCCTGGCCGACCTGGGCGTGCGCCTGGTCGGCATCGACACCGCCAGCATCGACCCGGCGGCCAGCAAGGACCTCGACGCCCACCAGGTGATCCGGCGGCGCCAGTTGCGCGTGCTCGAGAATCTGGTGCTCGACCAGGTGCCCGAAGGGGACTACGAATTGATCGCCCTGCCGCTGAAACTGACCACGGCCGACGCATCGCCGGTCCGCGCGGTGCTCAGGTCTTTGAAATGACGACGCGGCAGGATTGCCTCGCGCTCGACGCCGCCGATGCGCTGGCCCCACTGCGTGAACAGTTCCGGCTGCCAGCCGGCAAGATCTACCTCGACGGCAATTCGCTCGGCGTGCTGCCGCGCGCGACGCCGGAGCGGTTGGCACAGGTCGTGCAGCAGGAATGGGGCCAGGACTTGATCGAGAGCTGGAACCGCGCCGGCTGGATCGACCTGCCGCTGCGCATCGGCGACAAGATCGCGCGCCTGGTCGGCGCCGATGCCGGCGAGTTGATCGTCGCCGACTCGACCTCGGTGAATCTCTACAAGGTGCTGAGCGCGGCGCTGACGATCGCGACCGGCCGCGACCCGCAGCGCCGCGTCGTCCTGTCCGAACGCAGCAACTTCCCGACCGATCTGTACATCGCCGAAGCCCTGGCCAAGCAACGGGGTTGCGAACTGGTGCTGACCGACACGCCCGCGCAGATCGGCGCGCATCTCGCCAGCGGCAGCGTCGCGGCTCTGATGCTGACCCAGGTCGACTACAAGAGCGGTCGGCTGCACGACATGGCCGCGATGACCCGCCACGCGCACGAGCACGGCGCGCTTGCCGTGTGGGACCTGGCGCATTCGGCCGGCGCGCTGCCGGTGGCGCTGAAAGCCGCCGACGCCGATTTCGCGGTCGGCTGCGGATACAAGTACCTGAACGGCGGCCCCGGCGCGCCAGCCTTCGTCTGGGTTCACCCGCGGCACATCGATCGATTCGAGCAGCCCCTGGCGGGCTGGATGGGCCACGTGGCGCCGTTTGAGTTCACGCCCGCGTACCGGCCCGCCGCCGGCATCACGCGCTACCTGTGCGGCACGCCAGCACTGCTGTCGATGGCCGCGCTCGAATGCGGCGTCGACAGCGTGCTGGCGGCCGAACCGCTTGGCGGCATGGCCGCCCTGCGCGCCAAGTCGCTGGCACTCGCCGACCTGTTCATCGCCCTCGTCGAGCAGCGCTGCGCCGGCCACGAACTCGGCCTGATCACGCCTCGCGAGCATGCGCAGCGCGGCAGCCAGGTCGCACTGGCCCGCCGCGAAGGTGCCTACGCCATCGTGCAGGCCTTGATCGCCCGCGGCGTCGTCGGCGACTTCCGCGCCCCCGAGGTGCTGCGCTTCGGCTTCACGCCCTTGTACCTGCGCTTCGTCGATGTGTGGGATGCAGTCGACCACCTGCAGCAGGTGCTGGCCAGCGGTGAGTGGCGCGAGGCCCGCTTCCATCGCAAGGCGGCAGTGACATGAGTCTCCCGCCCGGCCGCCCGAGGAAGGCTGCGCCCAGCGCGGAGCGCATCGTCCACACCGAGCGCGCCAAACTCGACTTCTCGCAGGACATGAGCTACGGCGACTACCTGCACCTGGACCAGGTACTCAACGCCCAGCATCCGCGCTCGCCGGACCACAACGAAATGCTGTTCATCGTGCAGCACCAGACCAGCGAGCTGTGGATGAAGCTCATGCTGCACGAACTCAACGCCGCCATCGCCAGCGTGGCGGCGGATCAGCTGGGCACCGCCTTCAAGATGCTGGCGCGGGTGTCGCGCATCATGGAGCAGTTGGTGCATGCCTGGGACGTGCTGGCCACCATGACGCCGCCCGAGTACTCGGCGATCCGGCCCTTTCTGTCCAGCAGCAGCGGCTTCCAGAGCTGGCAGTACCGCTGCATCGAGTTTCGCCTCGGCAACAAGAATGCCGCGATGCTCGAACCGCATCAGCACCGCGCCGATCTGCTGGCCCAGGTCGATGCCGCGTATCGGGCGCCTTCGCTGTACGACGAGTCCCTGCGACTGCTGGCGCGCCGCGGCCTGCCGGTACCGCCCAGCCACCGCGAGCGCGACTGGACCGCGGCCTA
>JBFINI010000428.1:0-3090 GCA_041611275.1 Burkholderiaceae bacterium | reverse complement strand
CACAGTGCGGCCCATCCGAGACGGGGTAGCCGAACTGCCGGCGATCATTAAGCTGGGCGCGGCCCCGCTCATTGAAAGAGAGCGGCAGGCCTACCAGCGCTATATTCATAACCGGCTCCATAACGCGGCCCAGATACAGGACCATGTTTATACGGCCGATAAGTTTTGGGCCGGGATCCGCTATAGCCTGGCGGGCGGCGGGGTGTTTGAGATCGAGAGCCTGTATCGCTATCTGGGCCGGGCCGAGGTTGATGTTGACGCCGAACGCTTCGAGCACGTCGGCGGCGCCCGAACTCGAAGAGACCGAGCGGCCGCCGTGCTTGGCCACCCGCGCCCCGGCAGCCGCGGCGACGAACATCGAGGCGGTGGAGATATTGAAGGTGTGCGAGGCGTCGCCGCCGGTGCCGACGATGTCGACCAGGTTCTTTTGGTCGGCGATCTGCACCTTGGTCGCGAACTCGCGCATGATCTGCGCGGCAGCGGCGATCTCGCCGATCGTCTCCTTCTTCACCCGCAGGCCCATCGTCACCGCGGCGATCTGCACCGGCGTCAGCTCGCCGCTCATCAGCTTGCGCCATAGCGCCAGCATCTCGTCGTGGAAAATCTCGCGGTGCTCGATACAGCGCACCAGCGCTTCGGTCGGCGTGATCGCCATGCTTGCTCCTCCGCTGAATCAGTTCGGCTGATCGACGGCCAGCCCGTCGAGCGCGGCCGCCCGCGCGCGCAGTTGATCGACGTCGCAGCCCAGCGCCGCCGGCCCGGCCGCCGCACCGCTGGCCAGCCATTGCATGACCTGGCAATGCGCCCGCAGATAGCGCTCGAAATCGCGCTGCGACTGCTTCAGTGCGGCCAGCGAACGCTCCCGGCCGGGAGCGACTTCGAGACGGCCCAGCCGCTGCTCGATCGCCAGGAACGATTCGAGCATCCGGTCGCCGGCCTGCCGGCGCGCCGACTGCAGGCAGGCCATCAGTTCGGCCGGCGTGCGGGTCGCACCCCGGCACTCGGCCAGCGCGCCGGCTTCGGCGCCGCCGGCAGCGAGCAACAGCACGCTTGCGACCGCCGCCTTCACGTCGGCCGCTCCTGCAGGAAGTTCTTCAGCAGTGCGTGGCCATGCTCGGAAGCGATCGATTCCGGGTGGAACTGCACGCCTTCAACAGCCATTGACCGGTGCCGCAGGCCCATGATCTCGCCATCCGCCGTCCAGGCGGTGACTTCGAGGCAATCGGGCAGCGAATCGCGCTTGACCGCCAGCGAGTGATAGCGGGTAGCCGTGAATGGGCTCGGCAAACCGGAGAAGACGCCGACACCGCTGTGTTCGATCGACGCCGTCTTGCCGTGCATCAGCGTCCTGGCCCGCACGACCTCTCCGCCGAAGGCCGCGCCGATCGACTGGTGGCCGAGGCAGACACCAAGGATCGGCACCTTGCCGGCGAAGGCGCCGATCACGTCGAGGGAGACGCCGGCCTGCGCCGGCGCACACGGCCCAGGCGATATGCAGATGCGGTCCGGCTTCATCGTTGCGATCTCGTCGATCGCGATCTCGTCGTTGCGATGAACCACTACCACCTCGCCCAGCTCGCCGAAGTACTGCACCAGGTTGTAGGTGAACGAATCGTAGTTGTCGATCATCAGCAGCATCACGCACCTCCGCGCTTGGCGAAGAATTCCTTGAACGCGCCGATCGCCCGCTCGACCGCCGCCGTGCTGACATCCAGGTGCGTGACCAGCCGCAAGGTCGGCGAGCGGGCGAGGATGAGGACGCCGCGCTCGCGCAGGAACGCGCCCAGCGGCTCGACGCGCTCGGCCGGCACGGAGACGAACAGCATGTTGGTGAATGGACCTTCGACCTTCAGCGCCCCGATCTCGCGCAGGCCGGCGGCCAGGCGTTGTGCATTGGCGTGGTCATCGGCCAGTCGCGCAACGTTGTGCTCGAGCGCGAAGATTCCGGCAGCCGCCAGCACACCGGCCTGACGCATTGCACCGCCGAGCATCTTGCGCGGCCGCTGCGCGCGGGCGATGAAATCGCGCGCGCCGAGCAGCACGCTGCCAGCCGGCGCACCCAGGCCCTTGCTCAGGCACACCGACACCGAATCGAAGCCCTGCGCCAGTACCCGTGGTTCGGCGCCGAGCGCGATCACCGCATTGAAGAAGCGCGCGCCGTCCAGGTGCGTGGCCAGTCCGCGCTCGCGGGCCAGCGTGGAGGCGCGGCGCATGGTGTCGGCGGCCAGCACCTTGCCGCCGATGGTGTTTTCCAGCGCCAGCAGGCGGGTGCGGGCGAAGTGCAGGTCGTCCGGCTTGATCGCCGCGGCAATCTTCGCCAGCGGGATCGAGCCGTCGGCGGCATTTTCGATCGGCTGCGGCTGGATCGAACCGAGCACCGCGGCGCCGCCACCTTCGTACTTGTAGGTGTGTGCGTCCTGACCGACCAGGTACTCGTCACCACGCGCGCAGTGCGTCATCAGCGCGACCAGATTGCACTGGGTGCCGCTCGGACAGAACAGCCCCGCTTCGAAGCCGAGCATTTCCGCCAGCAACGCCTGCAGCCGGTTGACTGTCGGATCGTCGCCGAAGACATCGTCGCCGACTTCGGCCTCACTCATCGCGCGGCGCATCCCCACGCCCGGCCGCGTGACGGTGTCGCTGCGCAGGTCGATCAGCTCAGAACTCGCCATCGAAGCCATCCTCGACCTGCTCGGCCGCACGCAGCACGGCGCGCGCCTTGGCCTCGGTCTCCTTCCACTCCGACTCGGGCACCGAGTCGGCGACGATGCCAGCGCCGGCCTGCACATAAAGCACGTTGTTGCGGATCACACCGGTGCGAATGGCGATGGCCAGATCCATGTCGCCGGCGAAGGACAGGTAGCCGACCGCACCGCCATAGATGCCGCGCTTGGTCAGTTCGAGCTCGTCGATGATCTCCATTGCCCGCACCTTCGGCGCGCCGCTCAAGGTGCCGGCCGGAAAGGTGGCGCGCAGCACGTCGAGGTTGCCCATGCCCGGCTTGAGTTTCCCCTCGACGTGGCTGACCAGGTGCATCACGTGCGAGTAGCGCTCGATCACCATCTGCTCGGTCACCTTGACGCTGCCGGT
>JBFINI010000427.1:0-3101 GCA_041611275.1 Burkholderiaceae bacterium | reverse complement strand
TCCCGCGTAGCGTCGTGACGCCGCGCCTTACGCGGCCTGCTGCATCTGGCCGTCGTCGGGCCAGATGGTGAATTTGTCCATTTCCGCATCGAGCCCGGCGCGTATCGCCTCGGGCGTGCGCACCTCGCCGACGTGCCGCAGGTCCTCGTAGCACGGAACGTGCGGATTGCGGTACAGGATGCCGACCGGGATCGGATCCTGGCTCGAGGCGATTTCGCGCGCCTGGTGGATGTTCAGCGGATCGTGCTCACGCACGTTCTTGTAGGTGCGCTTCAGATCGGCGCTGGGCTGCAATCCGTCATCGTGCGTCAGCAGCAGCGTGCGGCCGGGATCGTGCAGCCAGGGCTCGAACATCTTCGGCAGCCACTCGGGGCAGCGCTGGATGATGCGGATGAACGAGAAGCCGCGGTGATTGAAGGCTCTGGAAATCGTGTCGTACAGCAGCTCCGGGATCCAGTCAACGCACTGGGCGACAAACGAGACGTTCTGCACGCCGAGGGTGACGGTCAGCGGATTGAGCGCTTCGAGCACCGTGCCTTGCGGCGTCGTGTTGCTCTTCAGTCCGATCGGCGAGGTCGGCGAGGCCTGCTTCTTGGTCAGACCGTAGACCTGGTTGTCGTGCAGGATCACCGTCATGTTCATGTTGTAGCGGATGGCGTGAATCCAGTGCGCCGCACCGATGCTGCAGCAGTCGCCGTCGCCGGTATTGACGAACACGTGCAAATCTGGCCGTGCCATCTTCACGCCCTGGGCGATCGGGAAGGCGCGCCCGTGGATGCCGTGAAAGCCGTAGGTCTTCATGTAGTGTGGCAGCCGACTCGAGCAGCCAATGCCGGAGACGAACACGGTGCGCTCGGGAGCGAGATCCTGGTCGCGGCACAGCCGCTGCACGGCGGTCAGGATGCCGTTGTCGCCGCAGCCGTTGCACCAGCGCGGCACGCCGCCCTGGTAGTCCTCGAGGTTGTGATGCGCCTCGTGCAGGCGGATGATGCATTGTGAGACCGGCATCTTGGTCATGACTTCGCTCCCTGCTGCATTTTCTTACGGATCACGCCGCACACCGTTCCGGGCTTGATCGGCTGGCCGCGCGCCTCGGTCCAGCAGTCGACATCGACGAGGTAGCGCGAACGCAGCATCATCGCCAGCGGCGCATAGCGACGGTTGTCGGCATCGATCAGCTCATCGTCGACGCGGTCGGACCAGGTGCCCTCGACCGTCATCACCTTGCGGAAGCGCTGCAGGATCTCCTTGATGCCCGACGGCAGCGGCTGGATGAAGCGCAGGTGCAGCGACGAGACCTTCAGCCCCTCGCCGCGCAAACGTTCGACCGCCTCCTCGATGATGCCCTTGCTGCTGCCCCAGCCGACGACCAGCATGTCGCCTTCCGGATCGCCGAACACCGTCGGCGTCTTCAGCGTTTTTTGCAGCGCCGCCAGCTTCAGGCTGCGCGCATGCAGACCTTCCTCGTTGATTGAGGGGTCGTAGGCGACCTTGCTGGCCCGATCATGGGCCAGGCCGGTGAGCGTGTGCATCCCGCCCGGCTGGCCGGGGATGAAGCGCTGCGCCAGGCCGGTGGTGGCATCCCAGTCGTAGCGCTTCGCGCCCGCTGGTACCGGCGTCTGGTCGATGGGCGGCGCCAGCCAGTCGGCGCTGAACTTCGGCCGTGCGAACGGTGTCTGCGCGGTAGCCAGGCTGGCATCGGACAGCACGACGACCACCATGTTGAACGTCTCGGCGATCTTGCGCGCGGTGATCATCGAATAGAAGCAATCCTCAATGCCGCTTGCAGCCATCACCACCTTCGGTGCGTCGCCGTGGCTGCCGTAGACGGAGGTCAGCAGGTCGCCCTGTTCGACCTTGGTCGGCTGGCCCGTGCTCGGCCCGCCGCGCTGCACGTTGACGACGACCAGTGGAATCTCGGCCATCACCGCCAGGCCGATCGCTTCTTGCTTCAGCGAGTAGCCCGGCCCGGAGGTGATCGTCACCGCGCACTTGCCGGCATACGAGGCGCCGATGGCGAAGGCGCAGGCGGCGATCTCGTCCTCGGCCTGGTGCACGAGGCCGCCGACCCGCTCGAAGCATTCGGATAGGTAGTGCGAGGCCGACGTGGCCGGCGTGATCGGGTACATCGCGCAGATATCCATGCCGGAGGCCAGCACGCCGAGCGCGATCGCCGTGTTGCCGTTGACCACAATCTGCGGCTCAGTCGAGCGTTGCGCCGGGATCGCGTACTTGAAGTCGAGGTTGGCTTCGCCCCAGGCGAAGCCGGCTTCGACCAGATTCTGGTTGACTTCGATGACCTTGCGCTCCTTCTTGCCGAAGGTCAGCGCCACCTGCTCGCGCGCCAGTTCCAGTTCGAAGCTGTAGACGCTGCAAAGCATGCCGAGCACGAACATGTTCTTGCCGCGGCGCGCATCGGCGACGAGCTTGCGGCACTCGCGTTCGAGCGGCACCTCGAGCACGCGAAAGCCCGCCTCGGACAGGCCGGCCACCGTTTCGGTGTACGACTTGACGATCGAAGGATCCCGATGCTCGCGCCACATGTTTTCGAGCAGGATCGTCGCGCCGGGCTTCAGTTCGCCCGCGCGCGCGCGGCCGAGCAGCACCTGCTCGTTGAACGCGACGACCAGATCGGTCTCGTCGCCGCCGTTGGTCACCGCTTTGGAACCGATGCGGATGCGGATGCCGCTGGCGCCGGCCACGCTGCGCGCCGGCGGCTGGATCTCGGCCGGGATGATCTCGACCGTCCAGATGCCGTTGCCGCTGCGGGCGGCGATCGCGCCGAGCGACTGGCCGCAACGTTGCGCCCCTTCGCCGGAATCGCTGATGACTTCGACGATGTGTTCGGCCAGGACAACCGCGGGCCTGGGCTCAGGCGCCGTGGCGGAGGAGGGTGCTCGTTCGAGGACTGCGGTGTCGTTCATGGTCTGGCCTGTTGAAGTTTCCGGGCCTGCGCGGCGCCACGCGCCTCATTCCCGCGCGAGCGGGAATCCGTTGCCTTGGTCGGAAAAGACGCCGGGCGCCCCTCCGTGCGGGGACGGCGGTGAGCGGCACATTCCCCCTCGCGCATCGTCTTGGGTTGACTGTCTGGCGCGCGCATC
>JBFINI010000426.1:0-3116 GCA_041611275.1 Burkholderiaceae bacterium | reverse complement strand
TGCCAGTTGCACAGTCAGGCGGTAGCGCGGCTGCGGGCAAAGTTGAAAAGCTGGTAGCGGCAGTACTTATAAGTAAGGCAAGCAAGGCAGGCGCGGCCTTGGTATGCAGGCAAACCTAGGTTGGCTTGGCCGCCCGCCGCGGGCAACAAAAAACCGGGCGTCGCCCGGTTTCTTTTGGGGTGGTGTCCTGCTAGAGCCAGGACGCGTCGCCCATTCCGCCGCCGACTTGCGCCAGTTCGGCAAGAGTTAGTTCTTGAACTTCAACGGTCTCGACAACTGTGGCTTCCATGGCAACCCCCAACTCCAATTCGATACGTAGGTACTTTTCGGCGTCGGTCCCCTAATTGCGACCTTGTCAGTAGTGTCTCTTGGGCGTAAGCGAGCGCTCAGTCACCGCTAGCACGAACGGGTGATACCATTTACGCAGTACAAGTAGCATAAATACGGTATGGGCGCCGCGCTGCCGAATGCCTCGCAACAAATGCTGACCGAGGTTGACAAAGCCGAGCTGGGTCGGCTGCAGGCCGCTTGGCGCGAGCAGCTTCGGCAGCGGTTCGCCGACCCTGGCGCCGAAGCTGCACAGTGCTTCGAGCAAGCGCAAGCGTCATTGTTCGATCTGGACGCGCCGCAATTGACCGTCGACGGCGTCGAGGCGCTTCTGCTTATCACCCAGCGGCACTACAACTGCGCTCGCGCCCAGAGCGGGGTTCAGTCGGCTGCGCTTGCCGTCGCCGCCACCCGACAACTGGGTGATGCCAACCTGTTGCGGCGGGCGGCGATGGCGCATGGCATCGTCAACGGCGACACGGGCAACCTGCCGACCGCGGTCGCAGAGTACGCCGTTGCTCTGGACATCGCCGTCGAACTGGGTGACCAGGTAGCGCAGGCGAGTGTGTGGAACAACCTTGGCTTGGCGCTGCAGTACGCGGGGCAGTATGCCGATGCTGTTCGCTGCTACGACCAGGCCCTGGCGGCTCCGGGGACAGGACCGGGCGGTCAAGTCATGACGGGCCTCGCCTTGACCAATAGCGCACTGGCTTGCTTGCGTGTCCACGATCTTCGCCAGGGCGTGCAAGCGGCCCGCCGAGCGATCGAGGTCTTCGCTGATCCTGGGGATCCAACCCTGTGCATGTACCGGGTTTCCGCCGAGGCGCATCTGGCGGAACTGCTGCTCGAAATCGGCGACGTGCAGGGGGCGCAGCAGCATGTGCGTGCCGCCAAGGTACATGCAGCCGCGTCGGGTCTTGCCCGAGCGCATTTCCGGGCGCTGCTGATCGAGGGTCAGGTGGAGGTTCGCGCCGGGCTGATGGATGTCGGGCTGACGCGGCTGAAGAACGGTCTGAGCACGGCGCGCAGCAGCGCGACGGTGCAGCTGCGCGAGGCGCTCACCGCCGCCGTCAAGGGCTATGAGCAGGCTGGCCAGCCCGACGTGGCCATCGTTTACCTGCAGGAGCTACTGAATCTGAACCGCGAGGCGAAGCAGCAGCAGGTGCTGATGCATCACCAGCGCCACCTCGAGCAGGTCGAGCGCTCGCGCATCAGCTTCGAACTGCAGAACGCAGTCGATGGCGAACTCGATTCGCGCCGTTCGAACCTGCGCGTGCAACTGGGCGAGCGCGAGCTGATGAAGTCGCGCATCGCAATGCTCGAGCAGCAGTCGGTCGCCGCCGAGCTGCATGACGACACCACCGGCGAGCACTGCTATCGGGTCGGTCGCCTGGCGTCGATCCTGGCCAAGGACTACGGGCTCGAAGACGACGTCTGTTTCATGATCGACCTGGCAGCCCGGATGCACGACATCGGCAAGCTCGCGGTGCCAGATTCGATCCTGCTCAAGCCCGGCCGCCTCACCGACGGCGAGCGCGAGATCATGCAGCAGCACACGACCGCCGGCGCCGAACTGCTGGCCAAATCGAACATTCCACAGATGCACGTCGCGGAAGAGATCGCCCGCCACCACCACGAATGGTGGAACGGCAAGGGCTATCCGCACCGGCTTGCCGGCACCGGCATTCCAATCGCCGCGCGCATCACCGCAATCGTCGACGTGTTCGATGCGCTAACGCACGTGCGACCCTACAAGCACGCCTGGCCGGTTTCGCAGGCGATGCACGAGATCCGCACGCTGCGCGGCGTGCAGTTCGATCCCGACGTGACCGATCTGTTCATGAAGCTGATCCCGCGCCTGCAGCGCGAGGTCGGCGATCTCGACGAATACCTCGGTGCCGAAGCGAAGAACTCGCCGTTCATCCAGGCGCGGGCGAAGATTGCCCGTGCGCTGAAGGGCGAAGACGGTCGCGGCATCCGCAGCAACTTCGACCTGCGCCGCTGAGCGCGCACGACCGCACGGGTTCCGTCTCGCTTGCGCTCTGTGCGCATCGTCCCTACATTCGATCGGGCAAAGTCCGCCGGGCGATCGCTGGTGACCTCGCGTCACGAGAGGAACGTCCGGACTGCACAGAGCGGCGTAGCAGGTAACACCTGTCCACCGTAAGGTGAGGATCAGAGCAACAGAGACGAGTCGGTCCGGCGTGGCGGCGTGCTCGCATGTCGCCAATGTCTCGCTAAAGGAGAGCCTTCGCGGTTCTCCGCGGGTGCGGCGTGCAAGCGCCGCACCCGGCGAGGCGAAGTCGAGCCGGGTGAAACGGGCAATCTCTACGCGCAGCAACACCAAATAGGCAGCCTGCGATCCGGCTCGGAGAGGCTGCGGGTAGGTGGCTGGAGCCCTCGCGCGAGCGTGGGCCTAGACGAATGATCGCCACGGCAGGGCAACCTGCCGCACAGAATCCGGCGTACAGGCGGACTTTGCACTTTCGCTGCTGACGAGCGGCGGCTTTCCTTGAGCGCGCCGGCTGCGCCTCGTTTCCCGCAGATTGCGAGCCGTCGCCTCCAGGCGGCCCAGCGGGGCTCGCTGATCAGACCTTCGATCACCCGCCGGTGCGACATCTTTCGCCTCGTTTCTCAGGCTTCACATTCAGTTCGCGATGTATGTCGTTCATTCAACGCGTGTTTATGCACCTGTGCATAAGTTGTGCATAAGATGTGGATAAGTGCTTGTTGTGGCTGCAAAAAAACCGCCGTTTGCGCTTGACCCCTCGCTAGAGGCTGCTCTACAG
>JBFINI010000425.1:0-3136 GCA_041611275.1 Burkholderiaceae bacterium | reverse complement strand
GTGCAGCAGATGGTGGTGCTTGGCGTGCTGGCCTGGGGACTGATGCAACTCGGCTTCACTGTGTCGCCGATCGTGCTCGGCCTGATTCTCGGCGCGATTGCCGAGCGCGGCTTCGTGCAGGGCAACCTGATCGGCGGTGCGCGGGGCAGCGTGGTCGCCGAGTTCTTCGCCCGCCCGATCTCGATGGGCATCATTGCCTTCATCCTGATCGGATTGCTATATCCGCTGCTGGCGCGACGGCGCGCCGCGCGGTTGCAGGCCACGCGGGGCAGCGGCCTTGAGTGAGCGTCGGATGCAGCGTGATCTGCCGGGACTGATCGGCTGCGTGCTGGTGATCGTGGTCGGCGTCGCCGCGCTGGTCTATGCGCAGGATTTCTCGCCGCTCGGTTCGGTGTTTCCGCGCACGATCGCCGGCGTGATGATCGTGCTGGCCATCTGGTACATCGTACTCACGCTGATCGGACGCACGCAGCGCGCTGCATTGGCGACCGGCTCGACCGTGCGGCGGCTGGCGCTGATGATCGTGATGCTGGCCTGGGCGTTCGCGCTCGATCGTGTCGGCTTCCTGGTCAGCAGTGCCGTCGCCTTCGCGGGGTTGCTGGCCATTGCCAATCACGATCGCTGGACCCCGCGCTCAGTGCTCGTCTACGGGCTGGTCGGCGCCGTCATTCTGGGCGTCATCTATGGCCTGTTCCGCTTTGCGCTGCAGGTGCCTCTGCCGGCCGGCCGATGGCTCTGATGGTCGGGGCGGCGATGCGAGTAAGACGTTGACTGATGATTGTCATCACTGAATTCATGGACGAACGTGCGGTCGAGCGCCTGCGTGCCCGGCACGATGTTCTTTACGACCCGACGCTGGTCGACGATGCGTCTCGCCTGCGCCAGCAGGCTGCGGCCGCCCGCGCCCTGATCGTTCGCAATCGCACCCAGGTCCGGGGCGACCTGCTCGCCGCACTGACACGATGCGAGGTCGTCGGCCGTCTCGGCGTGGGACTCGACAACATCGATGTCGCCGCCTGCGAGGCCAGGGGCATTCGCGTGATCCCGGCCACCGGCGCCAATGCGCTGTCGGTAGCGGAGTACGTCGTCGGCACGGCCGTTGTACTGCTGCGCGGCGCCTACCTGTCGACCGTGGAGGTTGCCGCGGGGCAGTGGCCGCGCGCGCGGCTGAGCGAGGGGCGCGAGGCAGCGGGCAAGACGATCGGCCTGATCGGCTATGGCTCGATCGGCCAGGTGACCGCCCGGTTGGCGAAGGCGTTTGGATTCATCGTCATCGCCTTCGATGCGCTGATGGACGCTGATCACCCGGCGTTCGCCGCCAGCGGTGTCCGCTGCGCCGGCCTCGAAGAAGTGATCACCACCGCCGATGTGGTGAGCCTGCACGTGCCGCTGGTCGACTCCACGCGCGGGCTGTTCGATGCGGCGCGCATCGCCTCGATGAAACCGGGGGCGGTGCTGATCAACACCGCGCGCGGCGGCATCATCGATGAAACGGCGCTGGCCGCGGCCCTGCGCGCCGGGCACCTAGGCGGCGCGGCGCTCGACGTATTTGCCACCGAACCCCTGCCGCACAGCGCGCGCTTCGAAGGCTGCCCGAATCTCATCCTGACGCCGCACGTCGCCGGCGTCTCGGCCGAATCGAACGAACGCGTTTCGTCGCTGATTGCGGAGCGGGTGCTGGAGGCGCTGAACTGATGGCCACGATGACGATCGGCGAGCTGGAAGCGCTCGTGGCCGACAAGCTGATGCGGGCCGGTGCCAATGGAACGATGGCGCGGTCGACCGCGCACGCGCTGGTGCTGGCCGAAGCACAGGGGCTCGGATCGCACGGCTTGTCGCGGGTGGCGCAGTACGCTACGCACCTGCGCAATGGCCGCGTCAACCCGGACGCGGTGCCCGCCGTGGTCGGCGGGCGGGGCGGCGCGCTGCTCGTCGATGCCGGCGACGGACTGGCTTTCCCGGCCTGTCAACTGGCCGTGCGCCAAGCGATCGACCGCGCCCGCGAGTTCGGCGTGGCCTTCGCTGGCGTCACCAACAGCCATCACTGCGGCGTCGTGGTCGATCATCTGCGTCCGGTCGCGGCGGCAACGATGGTCGGCATCGGCTTGGCGAATTCGCCGGCAGCAATGCCGGCGGCGAGCGGCAAGCATGCGATCTTTGGCACCAATCCGGTCGCCGCCGTATTCCCGCGGCGCTCAGCCGAGCCGCTGATGATCGATCTCAGCCTGTCGGAAGTGGCACGCGGCAAGCTGATGGTGGCGGCCAAGGAGGGGCGGTCGATCCCGCTCGGCTGGGCGCTTGACAAGGATGGGCAGCCGACCACCGACCCGCAGGCCGGCCTGGAAGGTTCGATGCTGGCGATCGGTGCGGTGTCGAGTCCGAAGGGTGCGATGCTCGCGCTGATCGTCGAACTGCTGGTGACTGCACTGATCGGCGCCCAGTTCGGATTCGAGGCATCGAGCTTCTTCGTTGACGAAGGTAACCGCCCGCGCATCGGCCAGGCATTCATCGTCATCGATCCGCAGGCACTGGCCGGCAGCGATGCCTATCTCGACCGTGTTGAAGTCCTCATCGCCGAGATGCTGCGCGACGATGGCGTGCGGTTGCCGGGCATGCGGCGCGAAGCGCTGCTTCGCGAGGCCAGGTCCGGCGGACTGAAGATCGGCGACGCGACGCTGGCAACACTGCGCGCCTGAACGCAGGTTGAGTCAGCCGCCGCGCTCGCGCAGGCGGGCCAGTCGCGTGCTTTCGTTCTTGACGAACCACGCGTCCTTGCCGAGTTCGTCGGCAGCGCGACGGAAATAGCGTTTCGCTTGTCCGGGTTGGCTGAGCAGTTCGTACAACTCGGCCAGTTCTTCGAAAACGTAGCCGTCAGCGCGTCCGGCGGCGGTCCATTCCTGTTCCAGCGCCAGCTGGATCTGCAGCGCGTCGTCATAGCGCTTGAGCGAGCGCAGGCAGCGCGCCACCGACCAGCGTGCGATCCGCCCCTGCGGCTGCTTGCCGGTGGCCAGCCAGGCGGTCTCAGCTTCCTTGAACACCGGCAGCGCCTCGGCGAATCGGCCTTCGTCGTGCAGGTGCCACGCGTGGTTGTTCAGCAGCGCCGGCAGCAGCGCGCGCGCCTTGGTATCGGCCGATC
>JBFINI010000424.1:0-3153 GCA_041611275.1 Burkholderiaceae bacterium | reverse complement strand
GCTTTCCGGGGAATCCGTCGGTCTGCCGCCAGCGTCGTTCAGATCCGCGGCTAGCGCAGGATCCGGAACAGGTTATGCCGCACATCGGTGAAGGTCGGCAGGTCGAACCGCTCGGCGATGCGCTTCGAGGCTTCGAGGATGCGCGGGTGCTGTAGCAGCTTCGCATCGCGCGTGACCAGAATCTGGTCGGTGGCCGACATCCAGTAGCCGATGCCCTCGGCTTGCGTCGGGTAGTCGGTGATCAGCACCGCTTCCAGGCCCTGCTCGGCGGCCAGGCGTTTGACCACCGGCGCGATGTTGACGTAGCGGTTGGTCGCCTGGAAGACGATCACGCCGTCGGGCGCGAGATGGCGCACGTACAGCGCCATCGCCTCGCGGGTGATCAGGTGCATTGGCACTGAGTCGCCGGAGAACGCGTCAATGCCGAGTACGTCGAACCCGCGCGGTCCGTGGCGCTTCAGTTCGCTTTCGAGACTCAGCCGGCCGTCGCCGACGATCACCTCGATCTTCGCTGGCGAGTCGCGCAGAAAGGTGAACTCGCGCCGCTCGATCTCGATGACTTTCGGGCTGATCTCGTAGAACACCATCTGGTCGCCGGCGCGGCCGTAGGCGGCGACCACGCCGGCACCGAGGCCGATGATGCCGAGGCTGCGCGGTGCGGGCCTGGCGTCGTTCAAGGCGGCGAACAGGCGGCCATAGCCGGAGGTCGGTCCGAAGTAATCGGCCGGCTGGCCGTGGTATTCCTCGTTGAGCAACTGCCCACCGTGCATGATCGCGCCGTGCAGCATGGCGCGGTAGCGCACGCCGTCGACCGAGCGGTCATATGTGCGCACCACGCCGTAGAAGTCGCGCTCCATCACGCGTTTGCCGGCACCGTAGTCGATCGCCGCACTGATCGCCAAGCCGGCGGTCAGCATCGTTGCCAGTGCTCCCGCCCAGCGCAGCCCTCCTTCCAGGTGCAGCGACAGCAGCAGTGCCAGCAACACCAGCGCGATGTTCAGCTCGAAGTAGCCGGGCAGCAACGTCGGCGCGACCAGCGCCACCAGCACCGCTCCGGTGGCACCGCCGAGCGACAGCATCAGATAAAAGCGCGTCAGGTGCTCGGGCGCTGGCTTGGTGCGGGCCAGTTCGCCGTGGCAAACCATGCAAGCGACGAACAGCCCGGCAAAATAAAGCGGCACGGCCGCATGCAAATTGAGCGAGGCAATCTGCGCGGCCATCGCCGGCACCAGCAGCAGCGCTGCACCTATGAACAATGGCCGCACATACCAGCGCGGATGGTCAAAACAGAGGATGAAGGTGACGAGGTACAGCGACAGCGGCACCACCCAGAGAAACGGCACGCTGGCGATGTTCTGCGTGACGTGATTGGTGACCGCCAGCAGCATCACTGAGCCCATCGCCGCCAGGGCCAGCCATAGCGCCTGCTGCGCGCCGTTCGGCGTTGCGGCTGCCGGCAGCGGCCTCACCTCGGCGAGCGGCTGCGGCTCGCCTTCGTGCGCGCGCGCCACGGCGAACGCGCGCAACGCAATCCAGCCGCACAGCGCGACAAACGCCGCATACAAGGCGGACCACGCGATGCCAAGCTGGCCCAGGTTGAACCAGGGCTCGAATAGCAGCGGAAAACCGAGCAGCGCCAGCAGCGAGGCGAAGTTCGACAGCGCAAAGAGGCGATACGGCACCACCGTCGAAAATCGGCGCCAGTACCAGGCCTGCAGCAGCGGCGTCGTGGTCGACAGCAGGAAGTACGGCAGGCCGATGGTCGCGGCGAGCAGCAGCAGGATGCGCCCAATCGGCGCCTCGTCGCCCTGCGGCTTCCAACTGTCGGCGGCGAGGATCGGCAGCGTCGCCAATGAAACAACCAGCAGCGCGAGGTGCAGCAGCGCCTGCCGCCGTCGGCCAAGTCGCGCACTGGCGTCAGCGTAGGCATAGCCGGCGAGCAGCGCGCTCTGGAAGAACACCAGGCAGGTGGTCCACACCGCCGAAGCGCCGCCGAACCACGGCAGGATCTGCTTGGCGATGATCGGCTGCACCAGGAACAGCAGAAACGCCGACAGGAAGATCGTCGCCGCGTAGGGACTGATCGCGATCCCGGCCACAGTGGTGGGCGCGGCGGTGGAGACACTGCTGGCGGCCATGCGGCGATCCGGCAAAGTAAGGGCGCGAATGATCCGTGAACCCCGTCGCCTGCCGGACGCGGTTTGAGCGCCGCGGACGCTAGTCGCCGTAGATGTCGCGGTAGCTCACGTAAACGGTAAGCATCAGCAGCGGCAACAGCACGATCCAGCCGAGCCCGAAGGGAATCGAGGCGACGATCGCCGCGACGATGTACAGCACGCCGTAGACGAGGAACGGCACGACGTTCTTCAGGCAGGTGGAAAAACTCGCCTTCATCGCCTCCACGGGCGCCAGGTTACGGAAGACGATCAGCGCCGGCGCGAACCACACCGCCATCGCCGCCACGAGCGACAGCGACAGCGCTACCAGCACGGCGATCAAGCCGACGCCCATCGCTGCCATGACGCCGCCGCCACTCTGATGCGCGCCGCCAGCCATCATGCCGAACATCGCGCCGGCGCCGAGCACGCCGGCGACCAGGCCGATCACCAGTGTGGCCACCAGCAGCAGCGCGCCGACCACCGCCAGCGGCGACAACCGGTCGCGAAAGCCGCTGAACATGTCGCCGATCTCGAGCGTGCCGCCGCTGTCGACCTTCTGCGCAGCGATCATCCAGCCGCCGGCGAACACCGGCGCCAGCAGCGAGATCGCCAGGCCGCCGAGAATCGGTATCAGGCCCAGCACGATGAAGATGACGATCAGGATCACCGCCATCACGATCCACAGGCCGGCACTGCGCGTGAACAGCGGCCAGGCCTCGGTCCACCAGGCAAAACCGCGGCCGGCATCGACGGTGCGCGGCTCGATCGGTCCCACCGACGCGCCGGCGCTCGATGATGCTGTCGATTCTTCCATGTCCTTCCTCCCTGTTCGGCTGAACGATGCCGCCGTTCCCGTTGTGTATTCGAGTCGTGTCCGCCGCAACACCGCCGACGGCGACATATGCGATCACGCAGTCAAGCGACCATCGACCACCGCGCGCAGCCCGCATCATCCGCCGCCCGCGCTGCGGCGGCAACAGCGGTCAGACGGGGT
>JBFINI010000423.1:0-3163 GCA_041611275.1 Burkholderiaceae bacterium | reverse complement strand
GGCTGCACCGCCTACGACGTGGTGTTGATCCTCAAGCGCGGACGCCACGAAGTGCTGGCCTGCGACGTTCGGCTGGATGCCGAACGCGCACCGGCCGATCCGAAGGTATTTACCCGTATCGCATTTCACTTCGTCGTGCGAGGCCGCGGCCTGTCGCGCTCGGCCGTAGAGCGCGCAGTTCAGCTTTCACATGACAAGTACTGTTCGGCCACCGCCATGGTGGCGAAGACCGCCGAGATCACGACAACGGTCGAGGTCATCGATCTGGCCTGATTCGGCGCGGCCGAATCGAATTTCAGCGTTAGACGTAGTGTGCAGTCGCCGTCATCACCTTGGCGGCGGCCCGCATCGCCAGTCTTGCCGGAAACGGCAGATCGGCGCCTCCCAATTCGCGGGCAGTCTGGCCGTGTCGGACTTCATCGGCACGCATCTGCTCGACGACCGCGCGCGAGGACAGGTCCGCGGCTGGCAGTCGTTCCAGGTGCCCAAGCAGATGCTGCTCGACCTGCCGCTCCGTTTCGGCCATGAAACCGAGGCTGATCCGGTCCCCCATTCGCGCGGCCAGCAGACCGATCGCAAACGATCCACCGTACCAAACGGGATTGAGCAGACTGGTACGGCCACCGAGCTCGCGGATCCGTTCCTCGGTCCAGGCCAGATGATACGTTTCCTCGCGTGCCGCCGCGGCGAAGGATTCGCGCAGACGCATATCCGGCGTGCCGAGCGACTGCGCCTCATACAACGCCTGCGCGCAGATTTCGCCAACGTGATTGACACGCATCAGCGCGGCCGCCTCGCGCCGCTCTTCAGCGGAGAACTCACTTTCCTGACCGACCCGCCTTGAGCCCGGACTCGGGCGGGAAGCGACCGGCGATGCGGCAAGGGTGCGCAAGGCGCGGTCCGCCACGGATATCAGCTGATCGAGAAAACCGAGTTGTCGTGCCAATTCCTGGTCCCTCCATGTTGCGCCAATGCCACAGCCAACTATGACGTAAATCGCGCCTTCGTGTGGAACGCGCCATTGTGCAACCGGCGACGCTATCCTTTTCCGCAACTTCGCAGTTGCATCAATAACAGGAGACACAAGATGCGCAAAACCGTGCTGGCAGTGGCGCTGGCGCTCGCAGTGCCTGCCGCCTTCGCTCAGGGCGCTACGCTCACCAGTGGCGTCGAGCTTTACGGCATCGTCGACATCGGCTTCGAAAGCATCGACAACGGTGCCGTCGACGTTAATCGCATTACCAGCGGAATATCGACCGGTTCTCGCTGGGGCCTGCGCGGCCGCGAGGATCTTGGCGGCGGCTACACAGCGCTGTTCACGCTCGAGAGCCGGATCGAAGTCGACACCGGCCAGATGAATAACGCGGGCCCGATCTTCTACTGCGGTACGCCGACGGTTTGCCCGGGAATCGCCCTCACCTCGCCGCTGCCGCCGACGGTTGCGCCGGCAGTGCTTGGCGGCATGAATGCGGTCAACGACGCGCTATTGCGAGCCGGCAGCACCGTCAACAGCCCCAACTCGCTGTTCGATCGACAGGCCTTCGCCGGACTCATCACGCCTTTCGGCGCCATTCTGGCCGGGCGCATGTACACGCCGGGTTACGAGGTGCTGACCAAGTACAACTCGTTCTTCGATTCGTTTGCCGGCAACCCCGGGCATTTGGTGGCGATCAACATCCGCGCCAACAACGCGATCCAGTACCGCGCCGAACTGAAGGGGATCACTGCTGCCGCGATGTACGGCTTCGGCGGCGCCGAGGGCCTGGCGGGAGGCCGGAACGAGCGCACCGACGTGCCTCGCGGCGACGATTTCTGGGCGCTGCAACTGCAGTACAACACCGATGCATTCGGCGTCGGCGTCGGCTACCAGCGGAACAACACGGTGACGTTTGCCGCGCCGACCGAAAACAGGAAGGGACTGGAGACCTTCAACGTCGGCGGAACGTTCAATTTCGGTGGCGCGAAACTGTTTGCACAGTACCTGCGGTCGAAGAATGAGAATCCGGTGCTGCGCCCGGAAGACATCCAGAACATCGTGGTCAGCACCGGCGGCAATCTGGCGGCGATCCAGGGCATCCTGTTCAGCCGGTACATCAACCGCTTCGACATCGATGGCCTGCGCGGATTGGCCGGCCCGATCGATCTCGACATGTATCACCTGGGCGTCGAAATGCCGCTCGGCAACGGCAAGCTGCTCGCCGCCTACAACCACGCCAAAGACTCGGCGCGTAGCGCATGGGCCACGGCCGATGCCAAGGTCGACGCGTTCGGCATTGCCTATTTGTACAACCTGTCGAAGCGCTCGCAGCTCTACGCGGCGGCCGCGCTCGCCAACAACAAGGACCAGTCCCGTGTCGCCCTTGGTGCTGCCTGTTGCGTCGGCGGCTGGACCACGGGCCGGGGCGAAGACAGCCGCAGCATCCAGCTCGGCATGCGGCATTCGTTCTGATCGGACGGCTAACCTCGATACCGCCATGCGGAACGAAAGGGGCGCTTCGGCGCCCCTTTGCTTTCCCACTCATCCGGTCAGTCGAATCCGTTCGTGTTGCGTGGAACCTACAGGCAGCACCGTGAATTGGGTGTTTCTTGCGCTCCGTTTTTGCCGCTGCCATCGAAGTCTGAAAGAATCCTCTCGAGCTTCGTAAGAGAAGTGCTGGGCATCAAGGCGTGCGATAACAGGTCGGCCCTTGTGAACGCCCGATTGATGACCTTGGTGTTGTTTCCGTCTCAAAACTGGAGATACAGATGAAAAAAACATGGATTGCTTTGGCAGTGGCCGGCGCGTTCGTCGGCGGCGCGGCGCACGCGCAGTCGTCGGTGACCCTGTATGGCATCGTTGATGTCAACGTGCAGTTGGTCGACCCCGCGGCGAGCGGCCAGAAATCGACGCTCGGCGTGAATTCCGGCCACCAGTCGGGCGCGCGCTGGGGCATGCGCGGTTCTGAAGATCTTGGCGGCGGTCTGAGCGGCGTGTTCACCCTCGAGGGTGGCTACAGCGTCGACAATGCGACCCTCGGCCAAGGCGGCCGCCTGTTCGGCCGGCAGGCATGGGCCGGCTTGCAGGGCGGCTTCGGCACGGTCGTTCTTGGCCGCGTCGCCACGCTGAGTTCGGGAACCGGCTCGTTCGACATGTTCGGCTTCGTCGACCCGTTCGGCACCGGCT
>JBFINI010000422.1:0-3189 GCA_041611275.1 Burkholderiaceae bacterium | reverse complement strand
TGACGGTCAGCGTGCCGGTGTCCTCCAGCGCCGCGGTGACCACGTCCTTGTAGCTCATCGAGCGCTCGCTGCCGGCAATTCGATACCACTCGCCGAGGCATTCGACCTCGGCGCTGCTCACGCCGAGCTTGCGCGCTGCCGCCGCCAGCAGCGCCGACAGCAGTTCCTGTGCCGCGCGCACCGCCGCGTTGCCGACCATGAACGACACGCGCGAGGAATACGAGCCGTTGTCCTTCGGCGTCACCGCGCTGTCGTTGGCGATCACGCGCAGCCTTGCCAGCGACAGCCCCAGCACTTCAGCGACCGCCTGCGCCAGCAAGGTGGAGGAACCCTGGCCGATGTCGGCCGCGCCGGTGAGCAGGGTGATGCTGCCGTCAAAGTCGAGCTTCAGGTTCACCACCGCGTGCGGCTCGCCAGTCCAGTGCACCGGCTTGGCCGAGCCGCTGACGTAATGCGAGCAGGCCATGCCGAGCCCGCGGCCCAGCGGCAGCTTGCCGCGCCGCTCGCGCCAGCCGGAGGCAGCTTCGACTTTGTCCAGACACTCGGCCAGGCCGCAGGAGTTGACCTGCAGGTCATTGATGGTCCGGTGCGGCGCGGTGAAGAGATTCACGCGCCGCACCGTGAACGGATCGAGCTTCAGTTCGGCGGCCATCGCATCGAGCAGTGATTCGAATGCATGGCGCACGTCGACCGAACCGTGGCCGCGCATCGCCCCATTGGGCGGCGTGTTCGCATACACGCGCAGGCCGTGGTAGCGGCACGCCGGCAGGCGATAGATCGCGTGCAGCAGCGCGCCGGCGTAAAGGATCGTCACCAGACCATAGCCGGCGTAGGCGCCGCCGCGCTGGATCACCTCGCAGTCCACCGCGGTGAGTTCGC
The DNA here is from genome assembly GCA_041611275.1 of Burkholderiaceae bacterium. Classification (GTDB taxonomy): domain Bacteria; phylum Pseudomonadota; class Gammaproteobacteria; order Burkholderiales; family Burkholderiaceae_F; genus JADJWR01. The sequence continues at coordinate 2,310 of JBFINI010000422.1, read as the reverse complement.
CGCGCGCGGACAGACCGATCTTCAGCCGCACGTCGGTCTCGGGCCGGCCGCGATGGGTAAGGAACGACTCCTCGCGCGACAGTTCGAGCTTCACCGTCGCGCTGGCCGCACGCGCCAGCAGCGCGGCGATGATCTCGAAGTTCAGCGTCTCGGTGCGATGGCCGAAGCCGCCGCCGACGAAGGGCTTGATCACGCGGATCTGCGCTTCGTCGAGGTGCAGGCACTGCGCCAGCGCCAGATGCACGTAGTACGGCACCTGGGTCACCGAATGCAAAGTCAGCCGCCCGCGCTCGCCGTCCCACTCGGCCAGCGCCGCGTTCGGCTCCATCATCGCGTGCGTGACCTCCGCGTAATGGAAGCGCTGCTCGCGCACCAGCGCGGCGGTGGCAAATCCCCCATCGACGTCACCGAACGTCTGCTCAACCTCGCGCTCGAGGTTGCCCGGCTTGTTAGCGTGCAGTTGCACCGCATCCGGCGCGCGCGCAGCGCCGGCGTCGAACACGGCCGGCAGCGGCTCGAGGTCGAGCACGATCGCCGCCAGCGCCGCGCGCGCGGTGGCTTCGTCCACCGCGGCCACCGCCGCCACCGGCTCGCCGCGGTAGCGAACCTGCTCGCGCGCCAGCGGAAACTCGTTCTGCGCGATCGGGATCACGCCATAGGGCACGTCGCAATCAGCGCCGGTGACCACCGCCCGAACGCCGTCGATCGCTTTCGCGGCGCGGGTGTCGATGGCGCGGATGCGCGCATGCGGCAGCGGGCTGCGCAGGATCGCGCCCACCAGGGCATGACGCGCCGGCAGATCGGCCGTGTACAGCGCCCGACCGGTGACTTTTTCCACGCCGTCGATCAGCGGCTGGCGTACGCCGACCGCGACCTTGGCCGCGCCGCGCACGGCCGCCTCCAGCACGACGTCTTTCGGCGCGTTCATTCGGCGGCCTGCGGTGGCGCCGGCGCCGCGGCCTGCACCGCCTCGATGATCTTGACGTAGCCGGTGCAGCGGCACAGGTTGCCGCTCAGCGCCTCGCGGATCTGCGCCTCGTCGGGAGCCGCGTTTCGCCGCAGCAGCGCCTCGGCGGCCATGATCATTCCCGGCGTGCAGAAGCCGCATTGCGTGCCGAGCTTTTCATGGAAAGCCTGCTGCAGCCGGCTCATGCGACCGCTGGCGGCCAGCGCCTCGATCGTTTCGATTTCGCGTCCTTCGCAGCGCGCCGCCAGCGTGATGCAGGCGAGCCTTGGCTCGCCGTCGACCAGCACCGTGCAGGCGCCGCACTCGCCGCCATCGCAGCCGCGCTTGCTGCCGGTCAGCCCAAGGTCTTCGCGCAGGAAGTCGAGCAGCAGCGTGTGGTCAGCCACCGCACTGAACCGTACGCGGCCATTAACGGTGAGGCGAAGCAGGCGTTGGTTCATGGTCGTGGCGCTGCTGCCAAAACGCCGATCGCGCGAGTCAAGCCTCAGCGGCCGGCGATACGGACGCCGCGCACCGGCAATTGCGTCAGCGCGAAACCCTGATTGAAGCCAGCGCGGGTTACGAGCGTGAACTTCAGGTAGGCGCCGGCGAGCGCAGCGGCCAGGCCCGCCAACGCGGCGAGCGGCGCCAGCGCCGCCCCTCCGAACACAGCGGCCATCAGCAGCAATAACGGTGCAGCAGTGCCGCTGATCAACAGCGTACGGCCGGCGCGGTCGAGCGCCGAGAGCGCGCGCGGCGCAACCTGCCCGGTGAGCCGGCTGCGATAGACGGCCCAGAAGCCGGCACGCAGCAGCAGCAACGCAGCGAAGACAGCAGCCAGCGAGGCGGTGCCCTGCTGATGCCAGGGCTGCGCCAGCCAGAACAAGCCGCCGCCTTCGGCAAGACTGGTGCTGACCAGCAGCGACACCGACAGCGGCTCGCGCCAGGCCGCGATACCGCGCGCCGCCTGCAGCATGCGGCTCTGGCAGTAGACGAACACGAAGGCGAGCAGCGCCGCCGGCCATGCGGCGCCTTCGACGCCGATGTAGGCACCGCCCAGCGACAGCAGGCCGACCGGCACCAGCACGGTGGCGGCGATCGCTTCGCGTGTCATCCACGACGTGCGCGGATTGAAGAACACGTGCAGCGCGCGCAGCGGCCGGCCGAGCTCGGTCCACACGCAGGCGAGCCCCGCACCGATCAGCGCCAGGCCGGCCAGCAGCAGGATCGCGGCGTCGATGCCCTGCGCATGAGCCAACGCCGTGAACATGATCAGTCCACTGCCGGCGCCGCCGCCGATGAAGTTGCCGGCAGCGCGCCAGTCCCAGGTCGTCTGCTGCCAGGGTTTCGGACCGTAGGTCATG
>JBFINI010000421.1:0-3212 GCA_041611275.1 Burkholderiaceae bacterium | reverse complement strand
GGCCGGGCCCGGCGCGGTCATAGGCGCGGTCTTCGGTGACCAGCATGCGCAGGCCGTTGCCGAGCCCCCAGCCGATGACCGCGAGCAAGGTCGCCACGGTGATGCGCAGTGGCCAGCGCCACCAGCGCCGCACGTGTTTGCTGCGGGTGCCGCGTTTGCTCACGTCAGTGGCGCCAGGCCGAGCGTGTCGATCGACATCGAAACATCTAGTCCTCGTACAGGTGCTCGACCTGCACGTCGGCTGTCCGCCAGCGGCGCAATTGCGCCGCGAGTTCGGTCACCGGCAGCGCAATCACGCGCCGCTGCCAGCCGGGCTGGGTCAGGATCGGCTGCACGAAGAGCGTGCGCAGCGGCGCGGCGGGCGGCGCTGCGTTGGCACGCTCAATCACGCTGGCGACGAAGGGGCCGCGGTTGCCGGCAATCTCGCGAAAGTTCAGCCCTTGCGTGGCCAGCGCCTGGGCGTAGCTGGTGAACGCTCGGTAGCGGGGCACCGTCACGAGCACGACGTCGCTGCGGTCGTCGATGCGGCGCAGATCGCCCAGGCCCCTCGGCAGGGCTCGTGGTGCGCGGTCGAGCACGATCGCCGTGACCGGCCGCGCCGGTTCGTAGACCGACTGCGTACCGAGCTTGATCAGCCAGGCGTAGCCGGCCTTGACGGCGTATTCGGTGCTCAGCGCAAAGCGGCGCTCCCACTTGCGCAGCAGATTCGGGCCCAGGGCGGGCGTTGCCGCCCACAGCTCGCGCAGCGGCCTGACGAAGTCGAACAGGTACCACGGGTCGACGCGGATGAAGTCGACATAGGCCTGCGCGACGCGGGCGGCGAGCTTGTCTTCGGCCGTCGGCATGCCGTCGCTGGTCGCTTCGGCGAGCCGGCCGACGGTGGATTCGTAGGCCGCGCGCAGGCCGTACTCGATCGTGGTGCTGGTGCCGATCACCGAGATCATCAGGTGATAGCCGGCGTTGAAAGGCTGATTGCGGGTCTCGTGGCTGACGCGACGGTAGCCCTGCCAGAACTGCGCGATATGTCCGCCCCATGGAAACTGGCTTGGCGGCCGCTGCACGGACAGGTACTGCGCCAGCTCGGCCGGGCTGTGCACCAGGTACCACTCGGGAAAGGTGAGAAAGGTCTGGTCAGTGCTGCGCCGATGCTGCGGCGGCGTCAGCACGGCATCGGCGGCGACCGGGCCGGCCAGCCAGGCCAGCAGCAATGCCGTCAGCGCCAACCTCATGCGACGTCCTTGACGAAGGCCATCAACAGGTTGGCCGAGGCGTCGTGCTGCTGTGCCAGGCGCACGCCCATGTCGCGCAGGCCGGCGCGGTCGAGCAATTGGCTCCAGTGCTCGATCGGCGCGAAGTGGCGTCGTTCGCGCACGTTGGCCTCCCAAGGCACGCCGAGGCCGGCATTGAAGACGGTGTGTGCCAGCGCCACGAAGGCGCGCATGCGCTCGTCGCGCACGTCGTGGTCGCGCAGGATGAACAGACCGCCGGGGCGCAGCACGCGCGCGATCGACTGCGCGAAGGCGTCGACCCGGTCGGGCGCGCAATGATGCAGCCCGACGTAGCAGCTGACCAGGTCGAAGCTGGCGTCGGCCAGCGACGCCGGCAGCGGGTCGTGGTCGCCGATGTCGACAAATTCGCCGAGGCGCCGCAGCTGTCCGCGCTCGACGATGTCGGCCATCGACATCGTCGGCCCGGCGCCATGGGCCAGCACCAGTCTGCCGCCGATCTGCACGTGCTTGCGCAACACGCTGGCGTAGCGGCCGGTGGTGCCGATCTCGATGTAGCCGTTGATGCGCGTCCTGTCGCCCAGCAGCTGCAACGACTGGCGCAGCATCTCGGACTTCTGTCTGGCCAAGGACGGCAGCGCCAGGCGCAAGTCGGCGAGCAGCGGCTTGATGCGCGGCAGCTCGCGCTGCAGGTGGCGGTAGATGTCTTCCTCGCTGGTGAAGCGCTCGCAAGCGTCCTTGATCAGGGTGTGGAAGCGATCTTCCGGGTAGACGCGATAGACGGTCTGCAGGAAGCGGTAGAAACCGTCGTGCAACTCGACGTCCTGGAACACCGCGTGGAAATCGCTGCTGGGCTGGGCCGAGACGACCTGTGCTCCCGCGTCGGTTGCGGTCGCAGCGCTTGCCTTGTGCTGCAGCGTCGGCGCGTAGTAGCGATCCCACAGCACATTGCGCAGGCGATAGTCCGGATCGACGCGCGTCTTCAACTCGAACAGCTCGCCCGCGCGCGGATAGGCGGCATGGAACTGCGCCGGCGTGGCGTGCGGCTGGTAGGGCAGGTAGTAGGTGCCGCCAACCGAGATCGCCGCATCGATCAGCTCACGGGTCCAGACCGCGACGCGGTTCTTGGCGTTGTCTCGTGTGCGTTGCTTGTAGTACAGCACGAAGGCAAAGGTCTCGCCGCGGGCCCAGGCCAGCAGGGTGCCGGGGTCGGCATAGGCGTGGCGCACCGACACGTTGAGCATGTTGACGCGGTGTCGCCGCAGGATCTCGGCCATCTTCGGCACGAACTCCTCGAAGCGCTCGACCGGACAGAAGTACTCCTGCAGCACATAGGTGGCACGTTCGCGCGAGGACGGCTCGAGTTCAGCGACGTCGTAGCTGGCCTCGAAGTTGCGCCAGTGCACGATCTTCTTGCGAAACAGCAGCGGGTCGATCAGGTATTCGCGGCGCCACTTGCCCAGCGGTGTCTCGGAGATGGCCCAGACGTAGTAGCGGTGCAGCGGATAGGAGGCGTCTGCCTCGTGCAGGCGGCGGTGTTCGGTCGGCGGCAGTTCGGTCTCGACCCAGGTCACCGAGCGCACGCGGGTGAATTCCGGCGGGTAGAGGTCGGCGTTGTGGAACACCGCGGCCTTGTTGGCGCGAATCCGGGCCCTGAAGTGCGCCAGGTAGTCGCCCGCGCTCAACTTCTGGTTCAGGCGCTGCACGCGGTGGTTCTCGGCCAGGTCGAGCTCGGCTTCGACGATCACGCCGACGCTGCCGTAACCGCCGATGGCGGCAAAGAACAGTTCGGCGTTTTGCTCGCGCGAAGCGTCGACCAGCGTGCCGTCGGCCAGGACCAGGCGAATCGAACGCACCGACAGGATCACCGGCCCCAGGCCCATGTATCGGCCATGACAGTTGACGCTGAGCGCGCCGCCGACAGTGAAGTTGGCGTAGGTCTGCATGATCTTCACCGCCAGCCCATGCGGGTCGATGAAGCGCTGG
>JBFINI010000420.1:0-3217 GCA_041611275.1 Burkholderiaceae bacterium | reverse complement strand
TTCATGCCCCGGGGCCGGTTCTTCAGTCAGCGGGCTCTTGATCGACATCGTGTCTCCTTGCTCGACAACGGGGGTGCGCATCGCTTGGTCGTCGCACGCCGCGACAGCTTACCGTCCCCGCAGCACCAGACGGTTCGGCAGCGCACTGGCGCTGGCCCTGCCGGCGCGCGCAATCAAAGCCGCAACATGACGCGAGTCAGGACCGTTTCGGATCACACCGATCGCGCAGCGCGTCGCTGTACTGCTGCCATGCCGCCTGGGCCGTGGCACTACGGCCGGAAAGCTCGAGCTGGATCAACAGTGCGCGCAGCCGACGATGCGTTTCTGCACCACCGTCGCTCAGCGTGTTGCGGGCCAATACAGCAAGCAGCTGGTTGACCTCTGTCACCTGCGCCAGCTCCGGCGGCACGTAGCCGGCGTTCTTCAGCAGTCGATAAGCGACGCGCAGATCCGCGGGCACCAGCGCGTCATCGTCGAGCGCCAGCGGCTGACCAGCGCCGGGCAGGTTATCGAATTCACCGCGTGCGATTGCCGCCTCGATACGGCGTTCGACCAGTGCGTCAAGGCCAAGGCTGCGGGTCATGTTCATCGGCACAATGCTACCGGCGCCGATTCCCTACAATCGCAGGCGTGCAAGCCAAAAGCGATCCCACCTTCGAACTGCGCAGAGCTCTCGGCCAGTACGCCACCGGCGTAACGGTTGTTACGACTCAGTCCGCCGACGGCACGCCGGCCGGCCTGACCGTCAACTCGTTCACATCGGTATCTCTCGATCCCCCGCTGTTGCTGTGGTGCCTGGGGCTGGATTCCGCCAGCTTCGACACCTTTCGCATCACCGAGAAGCACCTGATCAACGTGCTGGCGGCCGATCAACTCGATACCGCCAAACGCTTCGCCACCCGCAACGCCGACAAGTTCGCCGGGCTCAAATGGAGCCCGACCGACACTGGCCTGCCGCGACTGGACGGCTGCATCGCCTGGTTCGAATGCGCGATCCGCAGCCGCTACGAGGAGGGCGATCACCTGATTCTGGTCGGCCGGATTGAGTCCTTTGAGACCGCGCGCGGCACGCCGCTGATCTTTCATGACAGCCGCTATATCGCCGAACTGAGCGAAGCGCCGCTGCCGCGTGGCCTGCGCTCGCCGGTCGGATAGATCCTTCAGCCCTCAGGGCAGGGCGCGAGCAGGCGCAGAGCCTCGCCGTCGCCAAGGCTGCGAACCCGTCACCTGCGCTGCCCGCACCGGCATCACGCCGGCAGTCAAGCAGCGCTTCGTGCGCCGCGGCCGGCCAGATGGATGCCGCCGAGGATCAGCACCAACGCCGCAAAGTGAAATGAACGCGGCGTCTCGCCAAGGAGCAGAACCGACAGCACCGCGGCGAACACGGGAGTCAGGTTGGCGAAGTACACCGGCACCACGGCACCGACACGGGCCACGCCGCGGTCCCAGCAATAGTAGGCAACGATCGACGGCAGGATCGCCACGTAGGCGAGCGCCGCCCAGGTCGAGCCCGACCAGACGATGCGGTGCGGGCTGACCGCCGCCTCGATGGCGGCGAACGGCGCGATCACCAGCAGGCCGAAAAACATCTGCACTGCCAGGAACGGCGCAAACGGCAGGTGGGGCCGTCGCTTGCGCAACAGCCAGGTGTAGGTCGCCCAGGTGAGATTCGCGGCCAGCATGATCAGGTCGCCGGCCACGAAGGCGACCCGGGTCAAATTGGCGAGATCGCCGCGCAGCAGCACCCACAGGACGCCGGCCAGCGATACCGCCGCGCCGAGCCACTGCGCGGCGCGGGTGCGCTCGGCAAAGAAGAGCGCGCCCATCACCAGCACGAATACCGGTGTGCTGGCGGCGATCAGCGTGACGTTCACCGGCGTCGAGGTCTGCAGCGCCAGATACTGAAACGTGTTGTAGCCGCCGACGCCGATCACGCCGATCAGCGCGACCGTTCGCCACTGCGCGCGAAGCACCTGCCGATGGGCGCGAACGGCCGACCACGCGAACGGCAGGAAAATGGCCAGCGCAATGGCCCAGCGCAGAAAGCTCAGCGCCAGTGGCGGCACGGTGCCGACCAGCAGCCGGGCGGTGACCGCGTTACCAGCCCAGAAGATGGGAGGCAGGGTCAGCAGGATTGCGGTATTCGCGTCGATCTTCATTCGACGAGCCTGCTGCTTTGAGTGACGGCGAAGAATACCCGCGCGCCTAGAATCGCGCGGCATGGCGCGACTGTGGGACATCTCACCGGCGATAACGACGGGCTTTCCGGTGTTCCCCGGCGACACGCCCTTTTCCTTCCGCTGGACCTGGACGATCGGATCCGACTGTCCGGTAAACGTCTCGGAACTGACGATGTCGCCGCATACCGGCAGTCACACCGACGCACCGCTGCACTATGACCGCGCCGGCGCGTCGATCGCCGAGGTGCCCCTCGAAACCTATCTCGGCGCCTGCCGCGTCGTTCACTGCATCGGCCGCCGGGTGGTGCAGCCGCAGGACCTGCGCGCGCATCTTGACGTGACGCCGCCGCGCTTGCTGCTACGCACCTGTCAACGGACACCGTCGCACTGGGATTCGCAGTTCACCACGGTAGCGGCTGAGGTCGTCGATCTGCTGCACGAGCATGGCGTGCGGTTGATCGGCATCGACACACCGTCGCTCGACCCGGAATCGAGCAAGACGCTCGATGCGCACATGCGCGTGCGCGCGCATCACATGGCGATCCTCGAAGGCATCGTGCTCGACGATGTACCGGCCGGTGACTACGAGCTGATCGCGCTGCCGCTGAAGTTGCGCGGGCTCGACGCCAGCCCGGTGCGTGCGGTGCTGCGGGAAATTCGATGAGCCGCGCAACGTGCGCCCGATCACCGCCACGCTGCGGTGGTAGCGCCGATCGCTAGCCCTTCTTATTTCGGGGGCATCCGATGGCCGTCAGCCGCGAGCAGTGCCTTGAACTCGACCAACGTGATCCGCTGGCGCCGCGTCGGCGCGAGTTTGCACTGCCCGCTGGCGTCATTTATCTCGACGGCAATTCACTCGGCCCGCTGCCGGTGTCGACGTCGACCCGTGTGCGCGAGGTCATCGACAACGAATGGGGCCGCGGCCTGATCGGCTCGTGGAACAGCGCCGGCTGGATCGACCTGTCACGGCGTGTCGGCGCCGGCATCGCCAAGCTGATCGGCGCGCAGGACGACGAGGTGATCTGCGCCGACTCGAC
>JBFINI010000419.1:0-3222 GCA_041611275.1 Burkholderiaceae bacterium | reverse complement strand
CTCCAGCCTGGCCCTGACCCTCGCCGTCGGCATCACCGCGCAGGCCGCCACGGTCGTCCTGCTGACCGTGACGCTGCTGGCCATCCTCCAGCACACGAACGTGCGTACACCGCGCTGGCTGGGTGTCTTCGCGCAGCGGCCGGAGTCGCACTCGTATCACCACGGCCGCGGCCGCCACACCGGCAACTTCGCCGACCTGCCGGTCTTCGACCTCGTTTTCGGCACGTTCCACAACCCGCGCGATTTCGCGCCGGCCACCGGTTTCTACGACGGCGCCTCGGCGCGGCTGATCGAGATGCTGCTGTGGCGCGATGTGTCGACGCCACGCAAGAACAAGACGGCGCCTGCCGCCGCGGTGCTCGGTAACTGAAGGCAACTCACCCCGAGGAGGACGACATGGGTAAATACCGCAAGCAACTGCCGCAACTTGGCGACCGGCTGTTCGCCACCGATAGCGGACTGGAGACGCAACTGGTCTTTCACGACGGACGCGACCTGCCGCACTTCGCCGCCTTCGATCTGCTCAAGGATGACGACGGCGTCGAGCGGCTGCGCGTGTACTACCGGCATTACGCCAAACTGGCGCAGGCGCATGGCCTCGGACTCGTGCTCGAGGCGCCGACCTGGCGCGCCAGCCCGGACTGGGGCGCGAAACTCGGTTACGACGCGCGCGCACTCGAACGCGCGAACCGCCGGGCCATCGACCTGCTGCTGGAGATCCGCGCCGACGTCGAAACATCGGACACACCGGTCGTCATCAGCGGCAACCTGGGCCCGCGCGGTGACGGCTACCGGCCAGATGCGCGGATGAGCGTGACCGAGGCGAGTGACTATCACAGCTGGCAGGTGCGCACATTCGCGTCGACCGATGCCGACATGGTGGCCGCCTTCACGATGAACTACGTCGAAGAGGCGATCGGCATCGCTGCGGCGGCGAAGGCGCACGGCATTCCGGCGGCCATTTCCTTCACGCTGGAAACCGACGGCCGACTGCCGTCAGGACGGACACTTGCCGAAGCGATCGAGGCGACCGATACGGCCACTGACGGCTATCCCGCCTACTACATGATCAATTGCGCGCATCCGACGCACTTCGAGTCGACGCTGCGCGACGGCGGCAACTGGCGTGAACGCCTGCGCGGCATCCGCGCCAACGCATCGAAACGCAGCCATGCCGAACTCGACCAAAGCACCGATCTCGACGATGGCAACCCCGACGAGCTAGGCGGGCAGTACCGCGCGCTGCTGCCGCTGCTGCCGAATCTTGCCGTCGTCGGCGGCTGCTGCGGAACCGATCACCGCCACGTGGCGTCGATCTGCCGCGCACTCGCCGGCCAGTTCGGCTGATACGAGGCCGCCGCGCTGCCGCTTTTGCGCCGCACGCGTCAGATCGACGCGCGCGGCGTTCTATGCTCGATGCTGGACGCGTTCGGTGGCCCGCGGCAGGCCACGAGGGAGGCCCCATGGATGAAGGGCGCCTGCTCACCCCGCATGAGGCGGAGGCGGTGATCGAGGAACGGATCGAATGGTTTGGCCTCGGCGCGCTGCCTCACGTCAGTGTCAGCCCGCTTGCCGACGGCAGGTGGCAGGTGCGCTGGGACAACCGCGAGCGAACCGTCGACCCGATGGGCCGCGCGGCCTGGTGCGCGTGGCTCGAGGAAAACGTCGGTTCACTCGATCCTGGCGACCTCGAGACGACCGAGAGCTGAACCCACCAGCGCAGGCATTGCGGGCGCCTCGGCCGCGGTCATCTCCGGCGGCACGCCATTCGCGCTTGCCGTTGCCGATGCTTGCGCCAGCGCACACCGGACCCGGGCCCTGCCCGCGTATGCTTGCTGCAGCAACCGCATCGAAGGCCGGCCCTATGAGTCACAAACACGAGCAGCTGCTGAAGCTGATCTTCCACGATCCGATCAGCGGCAACAGTCACTGGCGCGAGATCGAGTCGCTGCTCAATCACCTCGGCGCGGAAATCGAATCGCTGTCGGGTGCGCGCATCCGCGTGAAACTGAACCGGGCCGAAGGCATCCTGCACCGGCCGCATCACTCCAACGTGCTGAACGTACAGGCGATCAAGCACTTGCGCGAATATCTCGGCCGCGCCGGCGCCACGCCATCGATGTACGAGGCGGCACGCAACGCCAGCCGCCAGGAATAGGGGCGGTGGCCTGCACGCGGCGCGCTCGCGCTGCGTTATGCCTATTGGTGCGCCAGCTTCTGCCCGTGCTCGCGGGTGGCGTGAAAGTGCACGGCGGGCCAGTACTTCATCGTCACTTCAAGATTGACGCTGTTGCTGGCCAGATAGACCGGATTGCCGTCGACGTCGCGCGCCAGCTTCGCTGACTGCTCGGCCTCGAAGCCGCGCCGCGTGGTCTCGTCCGGGTAAGTGAGCCAGCGCGCGGTCGAGATGCCCGGCGTGTCGTAGACGGCATCGACGTTGTACTCGTGCTTCAGGCGATGGGCGACGATCTCGAACTGCAAGGGTCCCACCGCGCCGAGCAGCAGTTCGCCGGTGGCCATCGCCAGCACCTGGATCGCGCCTTCCTCGCCGAGCTCCTGCAGGCCCTTCTGCAGCTGCTTGGTCTTGAACGGATCGCGAGCGCGCGCGACGCGGAACAGTTCCGGCGCGAAATACGGAATGCCCTTGTAGCCGAGCGTCTCGCCCTCGCTCAGCGTGTCGCCGATCTGCAGCTGGCCATGGTTGTGGATGCCGATGATGTCGCCGGCCACCGCATCGGCGCTGGCCACGCGCTCGTTGGCCATGAAGGTCAGCGCATTGCCGAGCTTGATCTCCCGGCCGGCGCGCACGTGCCAGACTTTCATGCCCGGCGCATAGCGGCCCGAACAGACGCGCAGGAAGGCGATGCGGTCGCGATGCCGCGGGTCCATGTTGGCCTGGATCTTGAACACGAAGCCGGAAAAGGGCGCTTCGGCCGGTGCCACGTCACGGCTGCCGGCATCGCGCGGCTGCGGCGGCGGCGCCCAGTGCACCAGCGCCTGCAGGATCTCCTGCACGCCGAAGTTGTTGATGCCGGAGCCGAAGAACACCGGCGTTTGCGTGCCGGCGAGGAACCGGTCCAGCTCGAACGGATGGCTGGCACCGCGGATCAGCTCGACGTCGTGGATCAGCGCGGCAGCTTCGTCGGGAAACAGTTCAGCCAGCCGCGGGTTGTTCACGCCTGCGATCACCTCGGTCTCGCGGGCGGCGCGCTCGCCGCCGGG
>JBFINI010000418.1:0-3224 GCA_041611275.1 Burkholderiaceae bacterium | reverse complement strand
GGCTGAAACCGACCACCTCGACGCTGCTCACCCACCTGTCGCTGCTGTTCGTGCCGGCCGGCGTTGGCGTGATGGTGCACGGCGCCCGGCTGGCCGGCGAAGGCGTGGCGATCGTGGTGGCCATCATCGCCAGCACGGTGCTGGCGATGGCGGCCACGGCGCTGACGGTGCGCGCACTGCTGCGCGATGATGGCGAGCGAAAACAATGAATCCGGTCGCCGATATCTGGGTTTACCTCGCCGCCTCGCCGCTGCTGTGGCTGACGCTGACGCTGGCCGCCTATATCGGCGCCTTCGCGCTGTACGAGAAGAGCGGCTTCAACCCGCTGGTCAACCCGGTGGCGATCTCGGTGATCGTGCTGGTGGCCATCCTGCTCGCCACGCGCACGCCGTACGCCACCTACTTCGAAGGCGCGCAGTTCGTCCACTTCCTGCTCGGCCCGGCCACGGTCGCGCTGGCCGTGCCGCTGTACGAGCAGGTGCCGAAATTGAGGCGCGCCTGGTTCGCGCTCGCCGTCGGCCTGCTGGTCGGCGTCGTGGTGGCGATGGTCTCGGCGCTGTTGATCGCCTGGCTGCTCGGCGCCTCGCCGGCGACGATCGCCTCGCTGGCGCCGAAGTCAGTGACGACCCCGGTGGCGATGGGCATCGCCGAGAAGATCGGCGGCATTCCGTCGCTGACCGCGGTCGTCGTGGTGCTCACCGGCATCGTCGGCGCCGCACTCGGCCGCTTCGTCTTCAATGCCCTGGGCGTGACCAACCACGCGGTGCGCGGCTTCGCCATCGGTCTGGCCGCGCACGGCCAGGGCGTGGCACGCGCCTTCATCGTCAGCGACGAGGCCGGCGCCTTCGCCGGCCTGGCGATGGGTCTCACGGCGCTGGCCACCGCGCTGATCGCGCCGCTGCTGGCGCCGTGGGTGATCGGGTTGCTGGCATAGCGGCGCAGCCCGGTTGGCACTGGTTTGGACAACCGGACCGACGACTGATTTCGTTCGCGCCGGCGACAAGGCTTCTGACCAGAACGCAGCTCACGCCGCGTTTAACGCCCTGATCCCTGGCCCGTTTGCTCGGCGCGGAAGGCCCCGGGGGTCAGGCCCGTTTCACGGCGAAAGAACTTTACGAAGTTGGTCGCTTCGGCGAAGCCCAACTGGTCGCTGATCGTGGCCACCGGCAGCAGCGTGTGAGCCAACAGGCGCTTTGCCTCGAGCACCAGGCGCTCGGTCAGCACGGCTTTCGCGCTTCGATCGGTGACCAGGAACGCAGCGCGGGTCAGGCTCTTCTGCGAGCAGCCAAGCCGAGCCGCGTACGGCGCGATGCCATGCCAGCGGGAAAAATTGCGCTCGACCGCTGCACGAAATCGCTGGTAGCGCTGCAGGACCGCAGGCTGCACGCGCTCATCGGCAGTCGAGGGCGCTGCATCGAGTTGCAGCCGGATCAGCAGTGACTGCATCTGGCTGCGCATCAGGGCGTTCAGCGCTCTGGAGGCCGGGCGCCTGGCGTCGTCGGCCATGCGCTCGAACGTTTCGGTAACGGCAAGCCGTGCCGGCGCCGAAAGCCGCAGGTGCGTGGGCTGCACCTCGACCAACCGCTTCAGTTCAAGGCCATCAACGGCCTTGTCGGCACCAACTTCCGAGCCGGAAGGCAGCAGTTCAGACCTGAAGACCAGCAGCCAGCCATTACAGCGCGAGAGGTCGCCGAAGCGATGCACCTGCCCCGGCTGCAGAAACAGCAGTGAACCTGGCGCCATCACCTGTGTTTCAAAGTCGACCACGTGCGCATAGCGACCCGCGGTGACGTAGAGCAGGGCGTGAAAGTCAATGCGCTCGAAGCCACGCGCATCAGCATCGCCAACGCGACGCCGCAGTTCCGCCGTGGGATAGACCTCCACGTCCAGCGCATAGTCCGCAGGTGCTGCGTAGTGAACCGCAGTCACGGGACGCCGCGCGGCGCGCTTGCCGACGGGTTCTCGTGAAATACTCATGTTGTCCAAAAGTTACCATTTCCCGCCGGGAATTTACCTCGCCGCGAAGACCGCAAGAAGCGACGATTCGTCACCTGCAATGCACGGCCCGTACTGACAACTGGAGACGCAAATGACCCTCGCACGCGTGGCACAACTTGGTTACCTTGGGCTGGAGGTCAGCGATCTCGCCCGCTGGGAAAGCTTCGCCACCGGGATTCTCGGGCTCGAGTCCGGCGACACCGATCCAGACGGGACCCTGTTCCTTCGTATGGACGAACATCACCATCGCTTCGCGCTGCGGAGTGGGCCGCGCAACGACATCGCCTATGCAGGGTGGCAGGTACGCAGCGAAGAGGATCTGCGCGTCATCGCCGAGCGCCTGGGTGCGCAGGGCGCGTCTGTCACGTGGGGCAGTACGGCCGAGGCGCGGCAGCGCCGCGTCGCCGCGCTGATCCGCCTGCAGGATCCCAATGGCATCGTTACCGAGGTCTGCTGCGCGCCGCTGATCCGCTCCGAACGGCCTTTCCGATCGCCGCGCGATATCGCGGGCTTTGTCGCTTCGGATCTGGGCCTGGGCCACTTCGTGCTCGCCGTGGACGACTACGAGGCGAGCCTGCGTTTCTACCGCGACGGCCTGGGGCTGCGGATCAGCGATTTCGCCGATCTCGACATGGGCGGCACCGAAGCGAGCCGAGTGGCCTTCTTCCACTGCGGCCCACGCCATCATTCGTTGGCTATCGTGCAATACCCGGCACCCAAGCGGCTGCACCACTTCATGCTGCAGGTCCGCAACCTGCGCGACGTCGGCACCACCTATGACCTGTGCCGCGATGAACGAGTGCCGATCAGGTCGGAACTCGGCTGCCACCCGAACGACCAGATGGTCTCGTTCTACGCCGAGACACCCTCGGGCTTCCAGGTTGAATACGGCCATGGCGGCCGCGAAGTAGACGATGCGACCTGGCAGGTCGAGGTCTACCACGTCGCCAGCATCTGGGGACACCGCGCGCCTGCCGCGGTTGCCGCCTGAACCTGACGGAGCCGCCATGAACATCGATCGCCGCCACTTCCTGCGCGTAGCCGCCCTGTCAACGGCCTGGGCGCTGCCCGCCTACAGCGCAGCCGCGGTCGGTGCGCGCTCCGGATCATCGGACCGTAAAGTCGTCGACCAGGCCTTCTGGTCCGGCAATCTCAGTTGCGACAACGCGGCCGTGTCGGTCTCGGACCGGAGCACGCGTCTGGCGACTGTTGCCGACTTTGACGCG